>CASFFJ010000082.1 GCA_949293915.1 uncultured Christensenella sp. | reverse complement strand
TCTATATTTTTTATTTATTAAAAATGATTTTTGTTATTTAAAATGGCGGAACATATTAAAATTTTGTAAAATTTCAAATTGAGTATTGACTAGTTGGGGTTTAGGTTGTATAATTTAGTCAAGGAGAAAAATATGGAGTTTGTTGAGATATTCACAGAAATGAGCTGGATTGCTATGCTGTTACTTTGTATAGGAATGGTATTCGTTATTGTTGAATTATTTATTCCGGGCTTTGGATTTTTTGGTATAGCGGGCGGTGTGTCTATCATAGCGGGTGTGGTTGTGCGAATTATGCAAGGTCTTAATCTAGTACAATCACTTGTATTAATTTTGCTTATTTTAGGTTTCTTTATTATTGCTACATTATTTATGGTTTTCAGTGCTCAGCACGGAATTTTGGGTAGGACAGGATTGTTTGAAACCAAGAGCTCTATCTCTACCGATTTTAACAAGGCAGACAAACAATTATCTAAATTAGTTGGTAGGTCGGGCAAGGCAATATCTGTGCTAAATCTTGGCGGTAAAGCAAAAATAAGAGGCAGAGTTTACGAAGTAGTGTCCATTGGCTCGTATATAGAAGCAGGTTCACATATTAAAGTTGTCGAAATTAAAAATAATCAAATTATGGTTAGAAAATGGTTTGAATAAGGAGTTGTATATGTCAAATTTATTATCTGTACCTAGTTGGGTACCTCTTGTAATTGCGTTAGTAATATTGTTGGTTTTACTAATAGCAATGTTTATTTTAGTACCTTTAAATATTTGGTTTAGAGCACTTGCAAGTGGTGCACACGTATCTATGGCTAGATTGGTGGGGATGAAACTACGTAAAGTAGATTACAAAAAAATAGTCAATATTTATATTGTTTCACAGAAGGCTGGCCTTAAAATTCCAATCAGCGAGTTGGAGACACATTTAATGGCTGGTGGAGATATTGAAAAAGTTGTGGATGCTTTAATTGCTTCTCATAGTGCAAAAATGGAATTAACGCTGGAAGAGGCTAAAGCAATTGACCTTGCTGGCAGAGATGTGGTTGAGGCAGTAAAGACTAGTGTTACACCTAAAGTAATCAAAACAAATTGGGTGGAAGCAATTGCTAGAAATGGTGTTCAAGTAAAAGCAATTGCACAAGTGACTATTAGGGCAAAGCTTGATAGGCAAATTGGTACAGCGGATACAGAAACGATTTTGGCGCGTGTAGGCGAAGGTATAGTTACCGCAATTGGTAAAGCAAATACACATACCGAAATTATGGCTGATCCTGCAATTATATCTAAAACTATTCTAAAAGACAATTTGGATAGACATACTGCTTATGAAATTTTATCCGTTGATATTTGCGATATTGATATTGGAGAAAATATTGGTGCTAGGTTAAAGATTGAAGATGCTGAAAGTAAAAAGAAAATTGCGCAAGCAGCGGCAGAAGAACGTAAGGCTCAAGCTATTGCATTAGAGCAAGAGATGAGAGCAAAGACACAAGAGATGAAAGCAATCGTTCTTGCATCAGAAAGCGAAGTGCATAAAGCTATGGCAACAGCTATGAAAAATGGCAAGTTTGGTGTTATGGACTATTATAAATTGCAAAATATGGTTGCGGACACAAATATGCGTAACTCAATAAGCAACACCGATCCAAACAAGAAAAATAAGAATGAAGATGACAGATAATTAAAATAAGGTGAAATATGACGAAAGCAGAATTAATTATAATTATCATTGCAATTTTAATTCCATTCGTTGTGCTGGTTATGTTTTTATTGAAAAATCAAAAAGATAAAAAAAATCAAACTAAAACTGAGCAATCTAGTATAGAAAAGCCACAAAAACCAGCCGAACCTAAACCAGAATCTAGTGCGTTGGTTGAAGAAGAATTGTCAAGCGTAAATGAGCAACAAACAGATTTTAATACGGAAGATTTTAAAGGTTATTTGAGAGAAAAGGCAAATAACATGCCAAAACCAGTGACAAAAGAAAACACATCAGATAATTTTAATGAGTTGAGCGATGAAATGTTTGAAACTTTTAAATCAAACAAACCGAAAGAAAAGAAAGAAGAGCCTATTGATGTCGCAACACAAATTCAAGAGTTGTCGCCAGAAATTAAAGCGTTGATAATTGCAGGAATACTTGACAAAAAAGATTATTAAATATAT
>CASFFJ010000081.1 GCA_949293915.1 uncultured Christensenella sp. | reverse complement strand
TAAAAAAGATGATTACAATAATGTTTGGTCAGATTTACAAAACTTTTATCCAGAAATGTTTGATTTTAAATACATTAATGAAAGACTCTATACATACTCTTTTATTTATAAACTAGGGCAGGCTTTTGAAACCCACAATAACGAAAAAATCAAAGATTTATTATTTAATTTTGAAAATTTTATAAATGATTTATTAATACATATATAATTTTAATTATATGTGTAAATTACGTACATAATGATCATAACCGCTACAAATTTTTCACAAATTTATGCATAAAAACCTTTTATTTATCATATAACAACGCATAGTGTCGTAAGATGTTTTTTGCAATATACAAGGTGGGAAAATTGTCCTAGATTTTTTCATCTTTTTATTATTATTTTTTTGTTTTTTGTGCTAATCAAAAGAAAAATCGGCTATCACTTTAAATTGAAAATGTGCTTTTCTGATTTTAATGTATCAAAAAGATAAAATTTTTAATTTCATACTATATTTAAAATTATAAGAAGCTTAAATTATGGAGAAAGAAAAAGTTGGTTATATCTATATTTTGACAAAAATTTATGATTATTTAGAAAAAGGTTTTTGAAATTGATTAGTTTTAAAGGTTTACGATTTGTAAGCCTTTTTTCTTTGCGTATTTGTAGGCAAGAATTGCGCCACCATAAGTTCGTTTTGTGTCTACATAGCATATTAGAATGTCGCAGTTATCTATCATATGTTGATTGCTTACAATTATTTTTCTTTTATAATGTTCTTCTTCTATATTATACATTGCTGTTTTGACATCAGAGTATGGTGTATATTTTTCAATGCCGAAGATCGGATTGTAGTCTATTATTGGCTCAATTTCTTTAAAACTTGTTATTACCACTTCTATTTCAATATCTTTATAAATATCTCTTAGCTCTCTGCAAACGCTTAATGCAAGTGCATCAAATTCTCCATGAGTTCCCATTGTAAAAAACTTGCAACCATTTTGTATTTGTTTTTCAACTTCTTCATAAAGTTTTTCTTTAATCTCACAACCTCTTCCCCATAAATGGCGGTGTCCTATAAAACAGACTTTCTTTTTAAGCATAAATAATTCCTTTATTTATATATTATATGTCATCATACTAGGCAGTTGCAAGTATTTTGTCATCAAAATAGGCAATACTTTTTGTAAAGTATTAAACTTTACGGAGATATTATTATGCTTGACTTTATACGATTGGTTGAAAATGTTTTAGAAGAACAATCTCAAACAAAACAAGACTTGTTTAAAAATAAAGTTGTATCTGAAAATACTTTTTTCAAATATAGGCAACGCTATCCCAGTCTTAAAACTGTAATGAAAATTGCTAACTATTTAAAAGTTTCGCTGGATTATTTATTTGAATTCGCAACCGAAAATCATTTTGAAGAATATAAAGAAGAAAATTTAAAGTTTTACGAAAATTTAATTTCTTATATAGATAGTAAGAGAATCTCTGCTAGACAATTTTGTAAAGAATTAGGTTATTCAAAAGATAATATTCTTCGTTGGGAAAATGGCAGACAACCTACTATTCAAAGATTATTAGAAATCGCAAAGTATTTTGGGTGTTCTCTTGATGATCTGATAAAATAAATAGCTTAAAAATAGCCGAGAGTTTTTGCTCCCGGCTGTTTAATTTATTAAGTTTATTTTATTAGTTATTTTTTGGAATATATAATCTATTTGCGACTTGACTGTCGCTTTTTAATGCTAGAGACAGCAAGTTCTTTTATGAAATGCTTGGGCAAGCAATGCGCAGCATTGCAATCTTGTTATGATTAAATTTAATTTTTTTTGTTTGGCGCAAGGTTATTGAGGTTATATGCGCCCAGCAATGAATAAGTTAATACAAATAGCAAAAGAAAAAGGCGTTGAGTTTTTAACTGATACTGTGCCTGAAAATAGAGAAAGAGCATTAAAGGTTTTTTATGATTTGGGATTTAAAAAAATAGGAGAGTACAAATCTAAGAAATTTGACAAAGATGAAATTGTTGCTGAAATTGAAAAAAAATTAAATGATAAACAATGTTAAAACATAATTATTTAATAATATTTTGTTTGTTTAATTCATTCATCGCAAAACTAAAGTGCGAAATTTATTTTAACAAGTCTATATATATGATTGCTATTTTTGTTTCATCAAAATTAAATATTTTATGGTAAAAGTAATACATATTGTTACACAATGGTTATTGTCAATGTGAGTGAATATGTGGATGAAAGCGGAGAAGTTATTGTTAGTAATGTTGTGCCTTTTGCTAGCGTTTTGATTGTGATAAACGGAGAGTCTGAAGATGTGATGGTTATTATGTTTGGATTCGATACGTTGCAAACTATCGCTTGTGTAGGATAGTCTTGTGTGTTGCTGGTCACAATATATTGTAATTTATATTTTTTAGATTTATTGTATGATAACTGGATATTATTAGTATAATTTATCATACTTATCTCAATAATTTCTGTTTGAGTTGGGTCATCAGGTTCAGGCGGTAATGGGGTTTCTGGTTGAGTATTGTCATCTGAACTTTCATCATCTTCGGTTTGAGGCGGTGTTTCTGTTTCGATTATAGGATTTATTGATAATGTAAAAGTGTTATAAAAAGTTTCGGTTAAATTAGTTATGCTTAATGTTATGTCTACACTTCCTACCGCTTTTGCTAAAAATTTTTTAGTACGAGGATAATAAAAAATATTATCGTTAGATAGATGAACTTTTATTTCAGCATCGTTGGATGCGGTTATATTAAATATTTCATCTATGGTTTTAGTTTCGTTTAGTGTCATACTATAAACTTTTTGTTTTACTAAAATTGTCAAACTTTCTTTATTAACAATATGCAATTTCAATGTGTCACCGATAGTATTTTCATCATTTAGTATGTAAAACTTAATATAATAAAAACCAGTGTTGTCGGCATATATTTTATTTTCTTCAAATGATATATCGTTAGTCAAATTACCTTTACTGTCAGTGATTTTATATTTTACTTTGTCAATTAAATTACTAGGCTTAACAATAAGGAAATTGGTAGGAAGCGTGAAACACGCGCCATATTCAATAGTCAATTCACGTGCAATATTTAAATTGACAGAAATGGAAGAATGAGATTCGTTGTTTTTGTTGTAATTATATAGTAATACCAGTGCAACAATCAGTATTGTTATGGCACACGAACAGTAAAAGCAATATAAAATCTTTTTTCTCATAGTCATTATGCTTAAATTTTAACATACGCTATTAAATTTTTCAATAAGTTTGTCGAAAATATTGACATTTTTTACCATTTTTTTACAAAAAATAGTAGATTTACGAATAATATTAGTAAAATAATGATAGAGATTAATTTTTTACAAATATTTTTTAATTAAAAATTATATAAAATAACAAATATTAAATGTGCTAACATATTTGAATTAAAATTATTTAAGATTTATAAATTATAAAAATTTATTTTGCGTAAAAATTTCATAATGTTTTAAATATGATTTTTATCAATATTTTAAAAAATTAGTGCGATTTTCTAAATAATTTTTACATTATATTAAAATTTTTAGATAGATTTTAATTATTAATATCTTAAAAAAATAATTTAATTATCATAATAAAACTATCACTTATCATTAAAGATTATCATAATTTAATACTTTAAATTTATTTACAAAAACGAGAATACACTGAGTTTATTATTTGCTATTAAGTATTTTATATGATATAATTATATTAACTAATGATAAGGGGAGTAAAATGTTAAATCAAGAGATAAGAGTGGTTATTGATGCGGACAATCCATCAATTGAGCGAATTGAAGAAAAATGTGTTAAATGCGGTAAATGCGCGCAGATTTGCAACGAGTTTGTATCGGTTAATAATCATTATAATATCAAAAAATCTAAAAAGGCTATTTGTGTAAATTGTGGTCAATGTGTAAAAGCTTGTCCAATGGGGGCAATCGTTGTTAAGAACGAATACAACACAATTAAAGAACTAATAAATAGTGATAAAATTATGATTGTGTCCTGTTCGCCTGCTGTTCGTGTTGCATTAGGCGATGGCTTTGGGATGAAAGAAGGGTGTTTTGTTGAAGGTAAAATGGTTGCGCTGTTAAAAAAGCTAGGGTTTAAATATGTATTTGATATTAATTTTGGCGCAGACCTTACTATTTGCGAGGAGGCGACTGAACTTATTGATAGGATTCAAAACAAAAAAAATTTGCCACAATTTACTAGTTGTTGTCCAGCGTGGGTAAAATTTGCAGAAATTTTTTATCCTGAAATTTTACCAAACATTTCTAGTTGTAAGAGTCCAATAGGGATGCACGGGGCTATTGTCAAGACATATTTAGCAAAAAATCTTAAGCTTGACCCTAACAAAATTGTACACGTTGTAG
>CASFFJ010000080.1 GCA_949293915.1 uncultured Christensenella sp. | reverse complement strand
GTAGGTTGCAGGTTCGAGCCCTGCTCGGGGCGCCATATAAATTATATAAAAAGTATTGTTTGAATTAATCATTAAAAAGTTGCTTAGTTGCCATGACTTAGGCAGTTAAGCGATTTTTTGTTTTATTTCGCATTGTAAGGCTTATTTAATTTGTAGAAGCCGTATATAATAAATTTAATCTATATCCAAAGATAATTTAAAGTTATATCTAAAGATAATTATTTGTTATATAAAAACCCTAAATCAGTACCTTTATAGTTAACCTCAAAGATTAGGTGTTTTTTACTTTTTTAATTGTCTTGTTTAGCTGAGAAAAACACACCGCGGTGGTGTGTGTTTTTTGTTTGTTGATTTTTGATTTTTAATTGCGCTTGTTAAATTTTTATAATATAATGTCATTAAAAATTTTTGAGTATTCTGATTATTTTTTAGTTTTTAGTTGTTTTGCTTTCGCTTTTAAGCTAGATATCTCTTCTGCTAGTGCTGTGTATTGCGATAAGCTTTCTTCCATTTCGCGTTGTATCTCTGGGGTTAAGGATTTTAACTCTTCTGCGCGCTTTATTAGTTCTGCTCTTTTTTTATCTAACACCATTAAATCTTGCAGTTTACTTTGCATAATGGCGTTTAGTTTTATCATTTCATTAAAATTGTAATTCGTTTTCATTTTTATCCTCCATTCGCCAGATTTCATATTGTTCTCTATGCCAATCCCCAGACCAGGCAGAACTACTTCCTGCATAGTGAAAATCATTAAAGTTAGGTGCTTTTAATATTTCGCTTTGTGGATTTTGTTTGATATAATCATTAATTGCTTCCCAGTTTGGCGATATTCCACATGTCACGCGTCTTATCGGCTTATCTGGATTTTCAGTGTTATATTCTTCCACAAATGCGCGTACTCCTTGCATTGCTTTTTCATATATTGCTTTGCGTTGTTTTTCCTTCCCCACATATTTTTTATTCATTTCAAAATCATTTACCACAGCGTATCCTTGTTCCCTATTTACATAAATAATTCCAAATGAAATTATTTTGTTGTCAAAATCTCGAACGACTAATGGTTGAATGTCTGGATGGATAATCATAGCTCGCATTGCGCCTGCTCCCGCGCCATAAAGTGTGGCGCAACAATCAGTCAAGCAGCCCATAATGAAGTTTGCTGGGTCGCTTTTTTCTAATACTTCGTAACTGAATATACTGCTAGTATCTTCTATTTGATCGTGTAAAATCTCAGCACTATCTGTCAGCATTTGTTCACGAACTGCTTCTGTTTTTTCTCTATATTCATCAAGGCTAGCGATTCTGCCTTGTTTAACTGGTTTTTTGAGTATGTCTTGAACACCCAACTCTATGCGTTCACGATCTATCTCTTTTGCTTTATCAAAATGTTTTTGCTCATAAATACTGGTGGTTGTAAGAGTTTTTGCTATCTCTTTATCCCTAGCAGTTACAATACCCACATATTTAGTTTCAGCAAACTCTTTTAATAACAAATCAACTGTTGGAGCTTTCCACTTCATTCGATCCACACCGTTTTCTGTTGTTTCATACACCAACACTTTATATCTGATTTCTTCTGTTGTAGGTGTTACAGGCGCTGTGTCTGTTTGATGATCTAAATCTAACTCTTTTCTAGCTTTAAACCAGCTATAAATTCGTGGCAACATATTCATTTTTTGTTTAATGTTAGACCAATTAGTTTTGTTCATGACAAATTTAGCAAATGCTTCAACATACCCGCCAGCTTGCATTGCTTGTAAATTCATGTGCATGCTAGTTAAATCTAAATCATTATGATTGATTAATCCTTGCATAAAAGTGTATGCCATGTCAGAAACACACGCTTCTTTAATTTGGTCTTGATTTTTGTATTTAATAGTTACATCTTTATCTTCCATCATTCCGATATTGTAACATAGAGTAATAAATTCTGGCAGATTATCTTCATTCAATCCATTTTGTTTAGCTTTGTTATAAATTTGTGTTTATTGTTTTAGGTTAATTTTTTCGTTGTTTTTTATCAATTCAAACAAGTTTGATGTTAGTAAATCTCCGTTAAGGGTTTTTTTGTTTATTCTAACCTCTTTTATTCCAGAAAAAGCATCATCGCCAATCTCAGTGACACTATTTGGAATATCAATACTAGTTAAAGATTAGCATTCAGAAAAAGCATAATCGGCAATCTCAGTGACACTATTTGGAATATCAACACTAGTTAAAGATGAGCATTCAGAAAAAGCCCCATATCCAATACTAGTTACATTTTCAAAAATTTCATCAAATGTATATTTTTTTAAATCTTCGTCAGTGATTTTATTTAAAACGCCGTTCATCTTTTCCATAAATATTCCTCGCTATTTTCAATATTATATCATAAACAAATATATTTAGCAATAAAATAATTTAGTTTTTGCAAAATCAAAATAGGGAAATCAAAAAAGCATTTCTGTCGCATTGATACAAACATAATGCACATTCAGTGCATTTTTTATTTAGCTATGAGGTTTCTGTTTGCAAGCGATCAATATGGCTTTTGCGCTTAACGAGTCAATTTAATTGTTGTTAAGTTTTTTAGGCTTAATAGATAGGCGCGGGCATTTTAATTTAGTGTTGATAGGCATATATGGCAGTTTAATTATTCTGCTTTTTTTAGTTTTGTGCGCTTTTGATTTGAATTTGCTTTTTTTAGGCTAGCTTCCAGCGCATCC
>CASFFJ010000079.1 GCA_949293915.1 uncultured Christensenella sp. | reverse complement strand
TTATTATTATTTTATTATTATTTTATTAATCAATATTAAAATATTTATTATAATTTATTTTTGATTAAAGTCGGGAATATATTTTGAGTTTGCGCTAGAAAGGTCTTGAATATATGCGTTAACGAGATTTAATTGCAAGGCGTGACTAACCACACGCTTGTATTCAATAGGTTTTAGTTTGCGATTAATTTCAGTGTAATTCTTTGCATTATACAGCGGTTCGTACTGACTCATAATGCTTACAATAGTATTGGCGCCTAAATTCTTGCAGACAAAATCAAGACATTTAATACTATCATCAGTGTGTGATGGCAACACTAAATGGCGCACAATCACGCCACGTTTCATAACACCATTTTCTATCACATCATTTGGTTGATTTTTGCGCATTTCCATAATCGCTTTTTGATTAATCTCCACATAGTCGGCCAGTTTGCTATATCGCACACCTAGTTCGTTGGTGGCATATTTTATATCCACTAGATAGATATCAATGAATGGTTTTAATTTTTGAATCGTTTCCACACTGTCATAGCCGGATGAATTCCAAATAATAGGGATATTCGGGGTATAAATTTTCAGCGCTTCAATAATCTGCTCTGCATAATGTGATGGAGTGACAAGATTTATGTTTAACGCACCTTTAAGTTCAAGTTCTTTCATAATATTAACAAGTTCGAGAATTGAATAATATTTACCATTCAATTCGTGACTAATTGGATAATTCTGACAATAGCAACATCTCAAATTGCACCCAGCAAAAAATATCGCGCCACTGCCAACCGCGTTTTCTCCACCGCTTATAATTGGTTCTTCGTAATGATGCAACATTACACGCGCTATTTTAACACGCTCGTGCACTCCGCAAAACCCTACTCTCCTCGTTCTGTCTACATTGCATTGCCTTGGGCAACAATTACATTTCATATTAAGATTTTAGAATTTTTTTAATAAAAAGTCAATTTTTTAGTTCTAAACAATAGGACAGGTTAGTAAATTAAGATAGAGGTGAAATATGAAGAAAAAAATCATCACATTTATATTGCTAGTCTGCGGACTTGTTTCATTGACAGCGTGCGGAGAATCAAAAATTGACATTAACGATTATGTAATCGAAAATCGCGAATGTTTGTTTGTCGCAGAAGATGAACTATATTGCGCGACATTATCGACAGGTATGCGTGAAGAAAATTATAGCTTTGATGGCGTGGTTAACAAAATGGTTCCATTTGGAATAATCACACTATCACGGCATGACAGCGCACCGCTAGCAAACGATGAATATACATACATACTGACAGTTGGCGAGGATAGTATGACTGGCTTTTTGGAGGCAACAGCGGGCGAAAATTCGTACTCAATTGATGTAGAGACTGCTATTCCAGCAGATGCAACCATCAACCTTCAAATCACATTTACAGGATACAATTTCAATCAAAATATGAATAATATTTCAAAAGATTTTACTGTAGATAATAACACAGCGATTGACATAGCCAACAAAGAATTGAGCGAAGAAATCAAAAATATCTGTTCAGATAAAAATAATAAAATCGAAGTTGTTTGTAAAATCTTAAAGGATTATTCAAACAGCGAAATTAAAAGTTATTACTATTACATAGGTATATTGTCTACGAATGGCGAAACTATTGGCATACTAATTGATGCAAATAGTGGCGAAATATTAGCAAAAAAGATTTAGTAAGAAATTAAAAAAGATATATTCAATTTTGAGTATATCTTTTTTTAAAAAACATATTAAAAAAAACTAGTGTGTTTTAGTAAAAATTTTTATCTGCACGTTTTAAACATTTTGATTAATTATATTTGCCGATTTTTAATTCACTCATCATATTGCTTATGTCATCCAAAAAATTAAAACAATCAACAATAGCCTTAGTTATTGGAACGCTATTTAAAATTTTCTTAATCTCGTTATAAATATTTCTTCCTTTGATTTTTAGCCATTTCAATACTGGTGGCGCTATCCTAAGGTTACAATCTAAAATGTCAGCCAGCGCCTCGCCTACAATGGTAGAGAAAAAATAAAATGAAGTATTATTGTAATTACATTCGCATTTAATATTTAGTATTTTACACAATTTGATGACAACCAACTCCTTTACTCTGTCAACAATGTTATCACTAATATAACTATAGTAATCCAACTCTAAAAATGTACTAAACTTAGCTGTAATTTCATTCAAGCGCCGTTTATCACATAAGCTATCAATTTTCATATATTTATATTACAAATAATTTTGTACAAAAGTCAAATATTTTTGTACAAAAATACTGATTGTCGTAAAATGCCATACGTACAACTATGCTGAACAAACGTACAGCGACTCTCCGCGCTCGCTATATGTTGGACACTTTTAGCAGTCCCGCGTTTTGCTCGCGCTCATATCTCGCTTTCATTTCCTTATATTTTTCGGACAATTCAAATATGTACTTTTGTTTGCCTTCTAGTGACAACGAATTATAATAATTGTTATCAATCAGTTCTTTAATAGGATTAATTACAATAGTATCACTATCCAAAAGCTTACAAACCTTATTATATAATTCTTGTTCGTGTGCGTTGTACACTTTCACATACGACATTTGCTCAAAAATAGATTTTTCCTTGTTGTAATTTCTCATTCTGGTTTTGGCATCACGTGCTAGAAAATATAATTTACCTTTAATCTTTTTTCTCATAATTTACCCCCACGACTCCAAATATACTACAACACAAGCCTAACAACAAAACATTTTAATATTTATAATTTGTAGAAAAAACACTTATTTTGTAGAACAATGCATTATAAAACATATATGAGATATTCAGTGTTCTTTGATTGCAGATTGATTTATCAAAATTGAGATTTCGCGTGCATTTAGTTTTATATGACTAATATATAACTAATATTAAATTTTTATTGATATTGGGTATAAATTATATTTAAGCTTATTAGGTATTTATTTAATATGTTTAGGTTTATTAGCGTTTATATGAATATTATTTAATATATTTAGGCTTATTAGCGTTTATATGAATATTATTTGATATTGCTGATATTTGGGTTTATTAATATTTTTGCTATTATTTACATTCAGTGTTTTAATTTAAATATATCAATATATATTAGCAATAACTTATAATTGCTGTCAAAATTTCGACATTTTTTATAATCAAACAAAATTAATTGAAAAAAATTTTTGATTTAACTATTGACATATTGTTAATAATGTGCTAACATTTTTTTGACAAAAAAATATTTTTAATTTAATAGGAGATATTTATGGACACTAAAAACTTATTATCTCGTACAAATGACAGAATAAAACTTAATAAAAATGTTAGTAAAAGCACGATTAAACGATGCTTGCTCAATCTGATACTGGCTGGCACAATCAGCTTGTCTACCGTTGGCTTAACTGCTTGTGATCCAAATAATCCAAATAATATCTTAAACAATAATGGCAATAATGGTAACACAACAGTTGTTACCCCAGGTGGAGATGATTCGCAAGAGAGCAAATATAGCAAAATATTACAAGATGTACTAAACAGCAGTTATTACAATAGCATTGTTGATGCATATAGGGCTAGAAGAGCTGAATCAAAGTTTGACACTGGCAATTTAGAATCTTGTATCCCATATACATTCTTAGCGAGTCAAGGTCACGATATACAGGCTATCAAGAATGATGAATTAGAGTGTGAGAGTATGGGTTATATCCTAAATGGCGATACCAGTACATTGTATTTGACCACTCGCGTTGAGACCAAGGCATCCACACCTTATTACACTTGTTACATACTTAAATATGACCTTACCGAGCAAGAATATGATGACTTATATATGTTGCACAAAAATGATTATATACAGGCAGGACTGTTTATCCAAGAATTAGATGCGCAAAAGACAGCTAAACTAGAATCTAAAACCAATATTACAGTATCTGGCTATGAAGCTATGGTCGCTGTAAGAGAAAAGAATGATGAAGAATTATTTGATACACTTATAAAAATAGATATTGTGCAAATTATCAATGATAGAGAGATTATAGCAAATGTTAGAGGTTCTACAGGCGAAAAGAAAATGTTACATACAGACCGCAAACTTAGGACATTACATTATAAGTTTTATAGGGGCGCTAGTTCTTCATACAATAATAATATTTTTAATGTTAAAAGGCCTATTGATTGCATGTTGGTAAACCTAGAAGAATATCAAACAACTTATGATACAATTATGTGTTTTGATTCGTGTAATACATATGCTCCTTCTTCCGGATTGGCTTTGACTGAAGACAAATAAAATGATTAAATAGTATTCATATAACAAAAAAAAGAAATCTGAAATTCAGATTTCTTTTTTATATACATGTAATACTGCCTATGCCTACTCCTCCTACTATTTTTTCATCCTCATAGAAGTTACCTCCACCACCTAGTATTACTCTACAACCTTCAACAAATGTAGTTGTACCAGCATTAGGTGTTGATCGTCCTTCTACATATATAAAGTAACCATTTATTTCATCCCACTCTATTCTGTGGCCGAATTTCTCATTATTATCATATTTATATTGGGTGTAGAATTGTGTATCACTGTTAGCACAATATTTGTTGTAAATGTAACTTTTTTTGTGTGATTCGTCATCGTAAGTTTTGTCATAGAACGAGCATAAACTGCCTTCATATAAGAACGCATCTAATAATTTGAAATATAGTTTACCCCCATTAACATAATACATATTTTTAACTTTTGTATCTTCTTCACCACCTTTAAATATGTTGTAGTTTTTATATGTATCATAATTGTCTTTCATATCATCCACTGTAACTTCTACCATCTCTCCATTAGTGTAATAAATAATTAATGTAGTGTCTACTTCAGTGCCTTCATAGTTTTTGGTTCCCTCTGGAACCTCTTCATAAGCTGTTATTGTTCCATCAATGTTAAATGTCTTATAACCGCCTTCGTAATAATAGTAAGTGGCAGATTGTGTTACGCCGTTAACTGAAACTGTTTCATCCAGTAGACCTACTTCTAAGAAATAGTATTCGCTATTATCAGTTGTATCAGATAATGTGCTATCAGTTGTACCATACATATTGATATATATTATGCCATCATTATCAGTATCTATAATATTCGCTGTATAAGTTTGACCTTCCATATTAGTTACGATTGAATCATATTGATAATATACCGATGTATATGTTGGGTTACCATCTTCATCTACGCCGGTTTGTTGCCTTATCGCTAGATATTTAACACCAAGCAAATTCGCTTCATTTTCAGTTAAGCTATCACTATAATAAACGTATTTGCCCACTTTATTTGATATACTCGTTGAATCTGCTCCATTGTAAATTCCAGTCAAGTTACCATTCGGTGCATAATATATCTTAGACTTAATATAACCATAGTTTTCGTAATATTTTGTTTCTCCATCATCTATTGATTTTGAAATATAACCTTCATTATTTGTGTTGTAACCATCATCACTGAGATATTCTGATGTCACTGGGATAAAGGTTAGCGATTCAGTTGTTGTAGCATCTACCCCTTCTTGTCCTACATAACTCTCTGCCCAATTGATACCATTGATGGTAATGTTGCCATCAACATCTTCAACAACATTATTATTTTCAAAGTCTTT
>CASFFJ010000078.1 GCA_949293915.1 uncultured Christensenella sp. | reverse complement strand
TATCTTTATTAATATTATCTTTATTATTTTGCTTTATTAGTATAAACTAAATTTTATAAAATTTCAACTAAATATGAATTTTTTAATAAAAACATTTAAAAAATACTTAAAAAAACCATTTAAGTAAGTCATAATATTTTATGATAACTTAATATTAATTATTACAAAAACATTTTTTAATAATAATTTAAAATATTATGCTATAACTCTTTTTGTAAAATGATTACAATTATAGTTAATCTTTTTTAGGTTAAAACAACTTTAAACTAATATTAAAAAAGCACATTATGATTATAGTTAAAATAAAAAAAGGCATAAAGCCATTTATTTGGTGCGAGTGATGGGACTTGAACCCATATGGTTGCCCACACGCCCCTTAAACGTGCGCGTCTGCCGATTTCGCCACACTCGCTCATCGCATTGCGACCTATTGCTAATTTGCTACAGTTTCACTTGCGCAAATGTAAGCCTTTTGGTCGAATGCTCCTCTTGTGAGAGAACAAATCTTTTCCCTCTCATCTCTCGCCCTTTTTAGTTGTTGTTTCTAAAAGAGTAAGCCTTTATATGTTTTTCTAGCCACACTTGTCAGTACAACATTGCGACCTATCGCTAATTTGCTATATCATTATAGCCAAAAAATGATATTTTGTCAACAGTTATGACTAAAAACATCTATTCATATGATTGGATGATAACATTTGATTAGTTCTTACTCATCTTTAAATTCATATCCGCATTTTTCACAAAATTGTGCTGGACCACTATTTTTTGTGTTACAATTAGGACAAGTTTTAAGCCCTAAACCAGTTTGTTGCTTTGCGCCACAATGTTCGCAAAATTCTGCCTTTTTAGTGATAACTCTACCACACTTGTCACAAAGTCTAACGTTTGCAACCCCTTTACTCTTGTTGCCATCGCGAACGCTTTTCCACGAATTAATCATACTAGTAGAAAATATTATAAAGAATATACCAAAACCAGCCAGTATCAACCCCAATATTCCAGCCACGGACACAATCACATATTTTGACCAATGTGTCATATTAAGCACTGCGTACACGCCACCATAAATAGCACCCGCGCCCAACGCAATCAGCACAAGCGCAATCAGTACAAACAAGAATTTGCCATATCTTTTTTCTCTATATCTAAACAAGCACATAATTGCCTCCTTATTTCACTTTCGTGCCACAATCTGGACAAAATTTTGCCTTTGGAGTCAGCACTTTTCCACAATTTGTGCACACTTTTTCACTAACCTTTAGCTTTTCGCCACAATTAACACAGAATTTGCTACCTTTACTGATTGGTTCGCCACAATTTGGACAACTGAGCGCTTGGCTTGCTCCACATTCTGGACAAAATTTTGCCTTACCAGACATAGAAGCACCACATTTTGCACATTGAACAACTACATCACGTTTTTTATTTTTAGCACTGGCAATAGAACTACTAAACATTTCGCCAAAATTTACCCCCGCGCCTAAGCCTACACCAAGTCCAGCAAGTCCGCCACCGCTTGGATTTTTCGCCACATCTCCCATTGCGTTGGCAGCTTTGTATTGAGTATATGTTGCCATTTTGTCCTCAATAATCCCCATCTTGGTTCGTTGGTCAAGCATTTTCTCAACATCATCTGGCAAACTAAGATTTTCGATTACGAAATTTGATAATTTTAAACCAATAGGCTCAAATTCTTCTTTAGAATTCTTCTCAACCAGTTTGCTAATCTCTTTATAGTTCGAGGCAAGGTCGAGTGCAGACAGTTTACTCTCGCCTATCGCATCTGTTAATAAATGTATTAGTGTGGATTTATACTGCGTACTAATATCTGACACTCTGTACACAGCGTTCGTGCCAAAACATTCTTTCATAAATTTAGCAGGGTCAGTAACCTTAAATGCAAATGTGCCATAGCCTCGAAGCCTAATGTTGCCAAAATCTATATCACGCATCATAATAGGATTTTGAGTACCCCACTTTAATCCCATAAAACGCTTAGTGTTAACAAAATATACTTCTGCCTTAATTCTAGAATTACCAAGAGTTGACAAGCTAAGCAGTTTTGTCAAAAATGGTATATTTTCAGTAGACAATTTGTATGTGCCTGGTCCAAAAACATCCGCAATTTCTCCTTTATGTACAAACACTGCGGTTTGACTCTCGCGAACGACTAATGTTGAACTGTTCATTATCTCATCCCTATTGGTTAAAGGATATCTATATACAATAATGTCATTTGATACATCTTTCCATTCAATTACTTCCAAAAACTGTCTTTTAAAAAATCCCATACTTCCTCCATACTTTTTAAAATATGATACAATTTTTATAACATATTGTCAAATATTTTTTAATTTTGCTAATTATTTATATATTTTTTTATGATTAAGTTTATAAATTTACTAATTCAATTTTTATTTAACGACTATCAATTATTTAATCTATTTCATTTTTTATCATCTCTGTCATTGTGTTCTGTTTTGTTTGCGTTATCATTGTTTGTTGTGACAGGCTGTATCAATTTTTCTTGCTTTGCCTTTGATTTCCGCTTAAACATTGCATCTATTACACTATCAATCTTTTCTTTATATTTAACGCTGAGATAAAACAATGTCAATACTATCAATATCAATATTCCCCATACTATCAACCCCCAACCGTGATATGGAATAATCGCACCACTACCAAACCAAATTGTTGTGATTATCCCTATGGCACGTGCAATTAAGTTAGTGATTAAAAAGAATGGAAAACTCATATTAGTTAACCCCGCCACCACGCACAAGATATCATCTGGGAAAAATGGGAACAACATCATTAGAAAATATAGATATTTACCTCTGCTCATTATGCCTATCCAATATTCAGCCGTGTCTTTACCTATCATCCAATTGAGAAATTTTCTACCTGCTTTTCTGCCCACCCAAAACATTATTATACTACCAATCATAATGGATGCGTAACTGATAAAAAATGCTTGCCATTTACCAAAAACCAATGCTCCAACAATAGTGACAAACATAGCGGGGACTTGCAACACAGTAGTCTGCAAAATTTGCAGAACAACAAAAATCAAAATGCTATACACGCCACCATCTTCCACAATTTGACGGATTTTATCCATTGAATTTACTTTTTCCCAAACGCCAGTTAACTTCAAAATAAAATAAATCGCTAAGCAGATAACTCCAAGTACTATAAAAGATAAAATGGCACGCATTATCTTGCCATGAAAAGTTTTTGTATCAAATAATCGTTTTATTTTCTCTTTCATTTAATTATTATATTCAAACTTAACTTTAATAGTATAAAATAAATTTTAAAAAATCAATAAAAAATCAATACATATTACTTTTTTTTAAAAACAAATATTTAAAAAATAATTTTTTTAATAAAATTTAATAAATTTTGACTTTTTTAACAAAATTTTTATATTTTTTAACAATTTTTTATATTTTTTGTATTTTTTAACAATTTTTTTTATTTTTTTATTGCACAAATAAGAAATTATTTTTTAATATAAACTATAAACAATCTTTTTATTTTACCTTTTGAATTTTTATCAAATTTGTCCCACCATTTTGATTAGGCGTTCCGCATATGACAATAATAGTATCATTAACTTTTGCATATTTGCCATCAAGTACAATCTTGTTTGCAATCTCAAACATTTCATCAGTGCTGGTATATATTGGAGTCTTGATAGGCAAAACTCCCCAATACATCTCTAGCTCTCTATAAACATCTTCATCAGGCGTCGCGCCAATAATGATAACGTTTGGTCTATATCTACTAATCATCCTTGCGCTAAAACCAGTTGTGGTAAAAACCACCAATGCTTTTGTTTTGTCTACAAAACTAGCATCGACTGCACTGTGAGAAATAATATCAGTAATACTATTAAACTCACATTTATTTATCACAAAGTTGTTATGATAATCAATGTTCTTTTCTGCCTCATACGCCACTTTTGACATTGTCTCAACCGACTCAACTGGATAAACACCAACCGCAGTCTCGCCAGACAACATTATCGCACTCGAACCTTGATAAACAGCGTTTGCAATATCGCTAACTTCTGCACGTGTTGGACGTTTGTTTTTAATCATACTCTCCAACATTTCTGTTGCTGTAATCACGACCTTGCCAGCACGCATTGCTTTGTCAATGATGATTCTTTGCAATGCGGGCAGTTTTTCTATCTGAACCTCTACCCCAAGGTCTCCACGTGCAACCATCACACCATCAGATAGTTCAATTATCTCATCTAAATTATTGATTCCGCATACCGATTCTATCTTAGAAATTATTTTCAAATCTCCACCATTGTCTTTGATGAATTTTCTAAGCGCAAGAACATCATTTTTTGAATTTACAAAACTACCAGCAACATAATCAACTTTATGTTTAATTCCCCATAAAATATCTGTTTTGTCTAACTCATTAAGATAATGTATATTTAACATTAAGTTTGGAATACTTATACTTTTTTTATTAGAAATTTCGCCCGTATTTAATGCCGTTGTTATAATATCTTTACCTTTAATATCAATTACCTTAAAAGCCATCAATCCATTCACTGCAAGAATCTTGTCATTCAGTTTAATATTCTTAACAATAGTTGGATAGTTTATACTGACCGCGTGATTATTGCCCAAAATTTCACGCCCAGTAAAAATGAATTGTTGACCTTTTTTTATTTCAGCTTTTCCGTTTTCAAAATCTTTAACTCTAATTTCTGGTCCACGTGTATCAATCATAACAGGCAAAGGAACATTAAGTTCATCCCTTATGCGCTGAATTGTTTCCATTAAAATATCCATTTCGTGTCGAACAGCATGTGACAAGTTAATGCGCACAATATTAAGTCCTGCTTGCACCATTTTTTTCAACACTTGATAACTAGATGAACTTGGACCAATTGTTCCGATTATTTTTGTTTTTCTCATATTAACTCCATTTATATTATATCATAAACATTTAATTTTGAAAATTATTTTAAGTAGTAAATCATTTTTTTAAATAAAAAATATCGTCATTATTTTAATAATATTTTTTTATTTTTTAAGTTTTTTTTGCAATTTTTTACATTTTTTATAAATTTTCTAGGTTTTATTTAAAAAATAATGATTATTTTAAAAAATGTTTTACAAATTTCAATTTGCATATTGATTTTATCTATGCTACAATACAAACATAAAAGGATGTCGTATATTAATGAATCTACAATCAATTTAAATTTATAATTTTAAAATTTTATCACTATATATTAGATTGTTAATTTAAAATTAAAAAATCACGCAAAATTTTACATTTTTAATAAATTTTATGTCTTAAAATTAAAAAAATGTTGAAATTTTAATTTTTTATGATATAATACTTACAAGGGGATGAATTAGTTTCGACTAGCAAAATATACATTTATATGCATGTCGTGCGGTGGCACGCTAATCACACTATTCGCTAACGACGAATTAAAATAAACGCAAACAACAATAAACTTGCTTACGCTGCTTAGCCTAAGCCGTCAGTTTAATGGTACCGATACATTAAAGTCTGGCGTCGAAAATCGGTCAACGCTTTTATGTGGTGTCTAGCGCATAAAAGTGTAGATTTAGACTAGCAAAACAAAAGTGTCAATGTGAGTTTTGTTTTGTGAATACAGTCATTGACTAAACATGTAGTGTATGGGTTTATGTTTTGTTAGGACATGGGTGCAACTCCCATCATCTCCACCAAAACTTATTAAGAGGGTTTATGATAAATAATTTAGAAGAATTAGAAGAAAACAAAAAAATAATAATGAACGAAATTCTAAACAAAACAGATGCTGAAAGAACTGAATATTATGCTTCACTTTATAATAATGCGGCTAAAACTGCAAAAAAATTGAATATAAAAACAATTAATTCAAAGAAGGTGAAAAATGGCTAATTATGTTGCAGTTGATTCATGTTTTGTTATAAATATGTCAAAGTTCATGTCTGCTGACTTCTATGATGAAAGGGTGCAGGGTGCATTGGACAAAAATTGTTTTAATTCAAGCCATTTTTTAAATATGGATTACCACTCTTTGCCTAGGATTATGCGTGAGCCAACATTTAGAGATACATATACACTTGACAATGTCAAACAAGTATATTCAAACTTGATTTCATATCACAAGATGAAAGAATTAATAATAAGCAAAAAAGTACAACTTATTCTTTCACCGATCGTTCTTAATGAGCTAAAACCTAACAAAAATACTATGAATAATGCTTTCTTGAGAAGTATTGTAAACTTGTTTGCGTGCGACCACAAGATTTAGCAGATTTTATCATGAAAGTGGAAAAATTAGCGTTGCAATACTGCGAATGTGGCGCTATTGAACCTAAATATAGCGCATATAATAATAAATACATACCAACAAATGATGCGCATATTATGGCAGAAGCCACAGTTTTAGGTGTTCCGCTTGTTACTGAAAACATTCGAGATTTTATACGAAGCAAAAAAACTACAGAAAATGATATCTTAAAGAAAATCACTAGATGTAATGCTGATAATGGTTATATGGTTGAAAAAGACTCTACTGAACTTTATTATACTCCAAAGCCATACTCTGTAGGAGCGTTCATTCATGCTTTTTATAAGGCAATTGATAAATTAGGTGAAGCGAATTTAGAAAATGATATTTTTAATTTAAGTGATTTAGAATGTTTATCTAAATAAAACAAAAATCCACCAGATAATATGTACATGGTCAGGACAAACCTCAGCCTCTATTATATTAACTTTTTTGAACTCGCACAATCTTCTTAGAATTGCGCCAATTTCTCTACGCTTTTGACCATAGAAAACTTTTCGCCTATATTTTGGTGCAAAAACAATGTGATACTTGCAATTCCAAGAAGTATGTGCTAAACTATATGTGTCAATTGACATGCAAAACCTCCTATGTTTATTAAATTAGTGTAAGCTACAACTAATTTTAACATAGGAGGTATTTTGGTCAAAGGTAAACCGCTTTTGAACCACGGGACAATCCCATGGTTTTCTAAGACAATAAAAAACGCCAATTTAATGGCGTTTTTTTAATATTTAAATTTTTTCGCGAAGTTTTTTATCAATATCGCGCTTTTTTAATGTTTCGCGTTTGTCGTACAATTTTTTACCACGTGCAAGCCTAATTTCTAGTTTTAAATTTTTACCTTCAAAATATGCCTTTGTTGGCACGATAGTCAATTTGTCAGTATCAATTTTTTTCTTGATTTTCAATATTTCATCTTTATGCAAGAGTAACTTTCTATCACGCTTTGTATCATTATTAAATCGACCAGCATCAAAAGAATTTGAATATTCTTTTATATAACTGTTACGTAAAAAACATTCTCCACCTTTAATATAAGCATAACAATCTGTTATTGAAAAATGCCCAAGTCTAACCGACTTGATTTCATCTCCTGTAAGAACAATTCCTGCTTCGTAACTATCGAGCAATTCATACTCATAGCCCGCACGCTTATTTAATGCCATAATTTTCATACCCTTTTATTATAGCACAAAATTTATAATTTTGCACTAATAATTATTATAATATTTGAATTAAGACAAGATAAACATATTCAACTCTAATGTAAAAAAAGAAATAATTTTAAAATTATTTCTTATTTTTTAGATTTTTTATAATGTTTTTTATTATTTTTTAGATTATTAATATCATTTTTTATATTTTTTGTGTTTTTCTTTGTTTTTTTATTCTCAACAAAATCTCTCAATTTATAATCTTGTGCTAGTTCAAAATCAATTTGTCTTAACATAGTATTCGCTCTAACCACCACAATTTCCAAACTATCTCCAATGGTATAATGATGTCGTTTACCTATTAGCGATAAACTCATCTCATCGTATTCATACATATCATCTGGAAGCGCTTCTAACTTAATCATACCTTCCACACCATTTTCAAGTTCAACGAACACACCAAATTCTTGCACCCCAGACACAACACCAGTAAATCTTTCACCAATAAATTTAGTCATATATAAAGCTTTTTTATAATCATCAACTTCACGTTCAGCAAGATCAGCATTTTTCTCACAAACGCTACTGCGCTCACTAGCATTATCGACAATAGATTGATATTTAAATTTAACTTCTTCTATTGGCACACCATTCAAGATATTTTTTATTATTCTATGGATTTGCAAATCAGGATATCTCCTAATTGGACTTGTAAAATGACAATAAAATTCACTAGCTAAACCAAAATGTCCAAGACAACTAGATGAATAACGCGCTTTCATCATAGAACGTAAAATCAATTTAGACAAAGTGCGTTCTTTTGGTGTATTTTTGATTTTATCAATAATTCTTTGATACGACATTGGGTTGTCACCATCTATTTCAAGTTGATTGTGTACACCCATATTTTTTAGCAATTGTGACAAATGCGAAACCTTGCTACTATCTGGTTTTTCGTGAATTCGATAGATAAAAGGAATACGCATTTCATAGAATTTTTTTGCAACACACTCGTTACACACAATCATCAAACTCTCAATTATTTCGTGTGCTTCATCTTGCACTCTGTTTTCAATGCTAACGATCTCGCCATTAGCATTTTCTAAAATAAAAGGTTCAGGAATATTAAGTCTGATTTCGCCACGATGCAAACGCTTCTCTTTCAACTTATTAGAAATCGTTTGATATGTTAAAATATCATCATAAACATCATTATATTTTTCAATTAAAAATTCATCGCCTTTTAG
>CASFFJ010000077.1 GCA_949293915.1 uncultured Christensenella sp. | reverse complement strand
CAATGTGGCAAGCCAATTGTAGCTGATAAAAAAGATTTACCTGTCAACCCTTTAACTGACAAACCAAATCACGTATGCAGTTGCGGATCGACAGAATTTGAGCCAGAAGTGGACATTTTGGATACATGGGCAACTAGCTCCATCACTCCACAAATAAACTGCAAATGGAATGTTGATGATAGTTTGTTCAATAAATTGTTCCCTATGACATTGCGTCCTAACGCACACGATATAATACGTACTTGGGACTTCTACACAATAGTTAAAGGTCATTATCACAACAATTCACGTCCATGGGATAACATTATGATTTCTGGCTATGTGTTAGCAGATAAGGGGCAAAAAATCAGTAAATCAAAGAATAATGCTAAAAAAGGAACGGCTGAATTCATCGAAGAAAATTCAGCAGATGTAGTGCGCTATTGGGCAGCAACGGGAAGTCTTGGTCGTGATATAATCCTTAGCGATGATGCACTAAAAAATGGTGCTAAATTAGTAAACAAAATCTACAACGCATCAAAATTTATTTGGCAATTCTTGGATGGCTACAAACCTAATAAACTAGACTTACTCCCAATGGATAAATGGATTATTGCAAAATTCAATAAAATGTACGATAATTTTGTTAAATATTTTGATAAATATGAGATTGGGCTCGCAATGAGTGAATTAGAGAGTTTTTTTTGGAACTTTTGTGACAATTATATCGAAATTGCTAAAAATAGACTATATAAACCAGAAGTTTATGGCGAACACGCCAAGGCAAGCGCACAATACACTTCATATTATGTATTTTTAGGGTTAATAAAGTTGTTTGCAATATATCTACCTCATCTAACAGAAGAGATATATCAAAACACTTATAAAGCGAATGAAAAACTTATCAGTATTCATAAATTTGAATTGTCAAAAATTGATGTTGATTATGACAAAAATATCATTGAAGATGGCGACAAAATCATTGATATAGTATCACGCGTTCGTCAGTTTAAGAGCGAAAACAAACTCAGTCTAAAAACACAAATAAAAGACATAACTATCTATAATGACAATTTTGATTTTATAGCGTTATGTGCGGATGACATAAAGGCTGTGACCTCTGTTCAAAATCTAATTTATAAAAACGGTAAATTAGATGTTAAAATTGGTGAAGTGTTAAGCGATAATTAAAGGCTAGCAATAGCCTTTTTTTTAATTTTACGCAATTAGATAAATAATTTTGTTGTTTGTTCGCTTAAAAAATTTAAATAAAAAAACATTGATTATTTTTTCAATGCTTTTTCTTTTTTCGACTGTTCTTTTAATAGGTCACGAATTTCTTTTAATAAGTCTTCTTGAGTAGGATTAAGTATACGCTCTTCTGCTTCTTTTTTTGCTTTTTCTTCTGCTTGAATTTTTACCTGCTCTTCTTGTAACTTTTTCTTATTTTCTAAATGTTCTGCCCATAACTCTTTAAATTTTCTGCCTTCTTGTTTAGCTTGCAATTTTATTCTTTTACGTTCTGACTTATATTCTTTACTTGACCATTCAGTCAAATCTTCATTAAAATCTTTAATTTTATCTCTACTAACATTCACAATCTTAATAACTACAAATAATGAAAATGCTACAATCAAAAAGTCTATTACTGTTTGGATAAAATTACCATATGCCCAACTGAGTGTCACAACCTTTACCCCATCTACAATTTCGTATCTAAGTGGTATACTTAAATCGGCAAGACTTGATGCACCTGTTGACCAAGTGATGAGTGGCATAATAATATCATTTACCATACTAGAAACTATTTTATTAAATGAAGAGGCAATAATAAGACCAACCGCCATATCAAAAACATTACCTCTTAATATAAACTTTTTAAATTCTTGAAAAAATTTTTTCATAAGTTATCCTTATATCAAAATTATATCTCTCGCCTTAAAGACAATGCTTTAGACAATGTTACTGAATCAGTATACTCAAGTTCGCTACCCATTGATATACCTTGTGCAATACGAGTCACTTTTACACCCAATGGTTTAATTAAATTAGCGATATACATTGCTGTTGCCTCACCTTCAACATCTGGATTCGTAGCGATAATCACTTCATTTATATTTTCTGTCTGAATACGCAACAAAAGAGATTTAATATTTATATCATTAGGTCCTTTGCCTTCAATTGGATTAATAACGCCGTGTAACACGTGATAACTGCCGTTAAATTCGTGCACTTTTTCTAATGCCATAACATCTTTAGGCTCTTTTACCACACAAATAATTGGTTCTTTTTTTTGTTTACTACAAATGTCACAAATTTCTTTATCTGTAAAATTTGCACAGATTTTGCATAAATGTATACGTTCTTTCGCCGTAACCAATGCATCTGCGAAATCACGCACATCTGATTCTGTCTGCTCTATTATAAAATGTGCATAACGTTGTGCTGTCTTTTTACCAACGCCCGGCAAACGTGAAAACTCATTTACGAGTCGTTCCATTGATTCAATTTGATTCATTACATCAACCCACCTAATCCGCCAAAACCACCCATTTTCTCATTGCTGAGTTCTTCTGCTTTAGCGTTGGCATCATTAATCGCAACGATAATTAAATCTTCTAGCATTTCTATATCATCTGGATCTACAGCTTCTTTTTTTAATTTGATAGATTTAATCTCGCGCTTACCATTCATTGTGACAGTTACCAAATCGCCACCTGATTTACCTTCAATTAGTGCGTTTGCAAGTTCTTCTTGCGCTTTTACCATTTGTTCTTGCATTTTTCTTGCTTGTTGCATTAGGGCGTTCATATTCATCCCGCCACCAAAACCATTATGTCCGTATGCCATAAATTACTCCTTAAATTTTATTTTTGATTTAAAAACATTTTTTAAATTATCTTTAATGTCTTGCTTGCTGACATTATTATTATCATATTCAATTACGATATCAACAATACTATCATCAAACAATTTCACTAACTCTAATAATACACCAAGTCGCTCGCTATTGTCAATCATTTCATAACTACCTTTATCGCCTGTTGATATAATAATTTTGTTAGCAATTTTGTCGACTTTATTAACATTCATTAACGCATTAGAAAGTGCAAATAAGTTTCTTTCTTTAACCTTAATTAACACATTACCCCACACACGTTCAATATTCGCCTTTTCACTATCATCAGTTTGTTTAGTTTGTTGAATTGCTTGATTTGTGTTGTCTTGCATCCTGTTTTCATTGTTGTTTGTGTTTTGGATTATAGTCTTTTGTTCTACATATTCTTTTGATGGTTGAATATCAATATTTTTCTTGCAATTCAATAAACTTAAGCAAGTAGCATCAAATAGATTTTCGGGATTCAAACTATATTTTAAATCCAACTCTACTTCTGCAAACTTTTTAAACGCCAATTTAAGATAATCTAGCTCAAATTGATTGGCAATTTCTAAATAATTCGAATAATCACCTGGCATAATATCAAGCACAGCATAATCGTTGACACCAACTTTAATCATAATCAAAGTCTTTATAAAATCTGCCATTTCTTTGCATAACACTTGAATATTTTTACCATTACCCAGCGCATTACGGATATTAGTAAATAATTCTTTAACATCATTTCTAGCAATGGATAACAAAATATTTTTAATTGCTTCTTTATCACTTAGACCCAAAACCTTCTCTGTCTTGTCAATTGATATTTGGTTGTCGCTATACGAAACCACGCTATCCGCAATAGACAGCATATCACGCACACTACCTTCGCCCGCACTTGCGATAAGATGTATGCTTTTTTCATCATACGCGATATTTTTTTTGTCAAAAATATTCTTTAAATGCTCAACTAAAACTTGTTGCGGTAAAAGTTTAAAGTCAAAGCGTGTACATCTAGACACTATCGTTTTAGGCAACTTATGGATTTCAGTGGTGGCAAGAATAAAAATTATATGTTTAGGTGGTTCTTCTAATGTTTTCAGTAACGCATTAAATGCACTATCGGATAACATATGGACTTCATCTACTATATATACCTTGTACTTACCTATCATTGGTGGGAAAGCAACTTTCTCACGCAAGTCCCTAATCTCCTCCACCCTATTATTAGATGCAGCATCAATTTCAACAATGTCAGTATTTGCTTCATTTAACGCCACACATTCAGTACATTTACCGCACGGATTACCATCTGTAGTGTGCGTACAATTGATTGCTTTAGCAAAGATTTTCGCCACACTCGTCTTGCCTGTGCCTCGCGGACCGCAAAATAGATATGCGTGCGTTAGTCTGTCTGTCAAAATTTGATTTTTTAGTGTTTTGATAATATAATCTTGACCTATCACTTCATCAAAAGTCTTTGGCCTAAACTCTCTATACAAGGCTAAGTTCATTATTCGTCTCCCTTAATACCCTTTAGTTTTTTCTTAATTGCTTGTAACATATTATCTACTTGTTTGGTAGATTTGTCAAGTATTTGTGCCATTTCTTGATATGTAGCACCATTCAAAAATAGTTTAAGTAAAGCAAATTGTTCATCGTTTAAAATCGCTTGAACTTTACTGAGAAGTATTCCATTCATCTCTTTTGACACAAAGTTTTTTTCAATATCTCCGCCATCTTCAATAATTAGTGTTAAATTTTCTTCGCCATCCAGTTTTATTTTACCATAGTTATTGATAGAAATATATTGATTAAGTGGTGCATTTTTCTTCCTATTGGCAAGCTTGACCGCGTTTTGTATTTGTCTATGAATACAAAGTGAAGCAAACATATTGAAATTATGATTTTTTGTTTCATCATACACCATTATTGCCTTGTATAAACCTATCATACCTTCTTGCAATAAGTCATCAAAATCTGCTCCAACCAAAAAATATTCACGCGCAATGGCTATAACTTTTGGCTTTAAAAGTCTGATGAGCTCTTCCATACTTTGCTCATCATGTGCGCGTGCGCGTTTAACAAGGTAAAGAATTTTTTCTTCTTTTTCTTCCAATTATTTTCTCCTCTGTTTAACAACTTCATAAACCGCAATCGCCGCTGCATTTGAAGCATTTAGACTGTTAACCTTGCCATACATATCTAGTGAAATAACTTTGTCAACTGTATCCAACACTAATCGTGAAATACCTTTACCTTCACTACCTACAACAATTGCAGTTGGATATTTAAAATCTTCGTTATATATGCAATTTTCTCCTGCCTCAAGGCCGTACACCCAAATACCATTCTTTTGCAAATTCTTAATGGTAGTTGTTAGATTTGTAACCATTGCTATTTTTATGTGACAGATTGCGCCAGCGCTAGTTTTATACACAGTATCTGTAATTTCACACGCCCTATTTGCTGGTATGATAACGCCATTCACTCCCGCACATTCGCAAGTCCTAATAATCGCTCCTAAGTTATGTGGATCGGTAATTCCATCTAAAATCACAATAAACGGTGGCTCGTTTTTATCAACTGAATCTTGTAAAATATCTTCAACCGAATAATATTTATAGTCTGCTATCTTAGCCACAATACCTTGCGATTTCGCATTAGTTAATTGGTTAAAATCTTTTTTATTTAGTATCTCGACTGGCAATTTCCTTTGTCTAGCAATTTCTGCCAATTCTAAAATATTTTTATTATCCGTTTCTTCTACAAAAATTTTAATAATTTTACTATTTGAATTTAATAATTCACGCACAACATTTATACCGCTGACAAACATATATCTCCTTTTGTTTTTTATTCTTTTTGCTAGCATATTACATTAATTTATTCTTGACATATTTATTAAAAATTTCATCTAATCTTGACTTTTCATCCATCAAATACCAATAACCAAATATTGCCTCAAATTGCGTTGCTTGACTATATTCTGCAAGCGTACTATGTTTCGCTATACTATTAAGATGACTATTTCTAGTCCTACGAATTATGTCCAACTCTACATCAGTCAGTTCAGGTTTTATTAAATTTAATAGTTCTGCTTGTGACTTGGCACAAACAATTTTATTTGCCTTTGAATTTAAAGCATTTAACTTAATATTAGTATGCCTTACCAAATATTCACGTACATATAGGGTAAACACTGCATCTCCTAAATATGCAAGCGATAACATATTTTTAATGTTTATATCTTCTTTTTCCATATAAAAAATATAACATATTAAGAAAAAATTGTAAAGAAACTGTTAAAATCTTTTGACAAATAATTTTGTTTTTTGTAAAATGATAGTGATTAGGAGAATTTTATGGAATTTATTAAAAGAATGAAAAAACGTGAATTCGTTGAAATGTCCTTAAAATTAATCGCATCTTTATTAGCAGTATTTGTAGCAATAATTTTAATGGAAGCAATGATATATGGCATCACTTTGAATAGTCATATGGAAAATAATAAAACTGCCCTTGCTTTACCAACATCTGTAGCTTATTGTATCGAAGTTAAAGAAGATAAATATTTCGTTTTGTACTATAATGAGCAAGATGAAGAACAATTATCAAGACCAAAAGAGGAACGTAACCCTGAATGGTCTGGTGTTTATCAAAATGATGATGACAATTTATTAACAAAAGCAGAGTGTGAAGCATTGGAAGTAAAAAAGGTAGTATTCAATGCACCTAACGCTTTTAAATTTACAATTAATGGTGTTCATTTTATTGTTATGGCTATTGTAGTTTTAGCTGTGGCAGGTTTCTTCGTTTACAAATTCATTATGTTAAATAAAGAATATAGCAAAATTGTTGATAAATTTAATAAAACTGGCGAGATTGAAATCTCTAATTATTAATCAATAATCATTATAAAAAATACAATTTATATATTGTATTTTTTTTATCGCGTTTTTAACATAAAGTTGTTTATTTTAGTAAATATTAGATATATTTTTCAAAACAAGAATAAAAATTTTAAATAACAAAATATAAATTGATAGATATCAAAATACATTAAACGATTTTTTTGATATGATTTTTTAAAAAATTAAGAAGAAATAGCAGATTAATCAAAAAAATTAATCTTTTTAATATAAATAACTTGTTATATCAAATAAAAAAATATTATTAAATTTTAGAAATTCTTAATTAAAACAGACAAAAAACACATAATAACATTATGGCATACTACAACTATCACGCAATGGCTAAGCGATTGATAAAAAACGGAAATTGTATTGCATCAAGCATATTTGAAACATATCACCACATTTCACCTGCCCTTGTGTTATATTTTGAAAATCATAAGCCGATTCCTATTAGAGAATATATGTGGAATGATTACATTGAATTATTATCGCAATACAAAATCAATATTATAGACACACGCTTACGCTAATTCGCCCGTTTTGATTGAATAAATGTAACAATTTTTGACTGGCTTTTTGTACGCTTTTTCAACCGCTAACTTATAAAGATTTAATTGCTCACTATATTTTACTTGTAAAGTTTTTGCATTTAAATTAGAAAATTTATAATCAATTATTGTTATCTCATTTTCAAATTCTATAATAAGGTCAACCACACCTTGCACTAACACTTTATCGCATATTTCACTTGATTTAACTAACTCGTTATATGGCAAATACATCATAAATTCTGCCTCTTTTTTTACGCTTTTAGCACCAACGCATAATTTAGATATTTTTTTGTGCGCCAATTCAATTTTTGAATAATCAACATCTTCAAAATCTGTATTTTTTTCGTAATTATTAAAATAATTTAATTCTTCCAGTGCTGAATGATAATGCGTACCAGTTAGTGCTAAATCATTATTATCAAACGAAAACTGTTCGGCTGTAGTTATATATTTTTTTGTGTCATATCCAAGTTCTTCACTACGTGCACTGTTAATCGCTGTAACTGTGTTTTTGATAGGGATATTTAATTTTTCTCTATTAAAGTTAATCTCTGGATATTCTTCAATAATTTCAACATTGTTTAATGATTTAAAATGATAATCAAAATCTTCTACAATCTCTATATAACTATTATCATATTCGCGCGTATCAACATTAGGATAACAGCTTAATATCATACCCATAAAACTAGTTTTTTTGACCTCTTTTTGTTTCTCGCCTATGATAATTAATTTGTTTTTAGCACGTGTCAAAGCAACATAAAGTAGACGCATTTCTTCCTTGTAGCCTTTTTCACGATTTTTTAATCTTATCGCATATTTAACTAGTCCTTCACTCTTAGTTCTATTTATAGTATCAAAATAATCAACCCCTAATCCTAAGTCACTATTAAAGTTAATCTGCTCGCCACCACGAATATAATTAAACATTTTGCTAGCGTTGTATAAAATAACCACAGGATATTCTAATCCTTTTGATTTGTGAATCGTTTGAAATACCACACTGTCTTCACTATCATTTGTTTCAAAATCGCTGTTTTTGTTTAAATTATTCTCTACTAAATCAATAAATTCTACTAAGTTAAGGCTATTTTCTAACGGAGAAATTTTTTTAACAAACTCAACCAAAAACGCATATTCTTGCTGACCAAAAGGTTTAGAAAGAATATCGTATTTAAGTTTCTTTTCGTTGCAGATATAACTTATCAGTTCGCTTATTGATTTTGTGTAACTATTAAGCCTAATATCTTCAATATTTTTAAATCCTTGCTCAATTTTATCACGATTACCTGAATATTCTATCAGATTATCGTAAAAAGATTTGGATTTGTCATATCTAATTTGGACTAAATCATCACTATTTAACCCTGCAAGAATAGATGAGAAAGTTGCCAAATAATCAACATCGTCCGCAACAAAAGCTACGACTTTTAAAATAGACAATATGAGAGTTATAACTTCACTACTAGTGTCCATTTTATTGTATAGTTTAAGTGGTATTTTAGCTTTTTTTAAAACATCAATTAAAAGTTTTCCATCTTTATCATTTTCACTTCGCGATAAAATGGCAATATCCTTGTAACTGAGTATTCGCTCGCATTTAAGATTGGCATCATAAAATTTTGTACCAATTAATTTTGTAATCTCGTTTAATACTAAAAATGCTTGTGTTGCTTCTGCTCTATTTTCAGTTGAATTGTCCTCTTTAACAGAATAAATACCTTTATCTATATCTTGTTTATCATCCGTATCAACGAGTAAAATCTTGACCTTACTATCTACTATATCATCTCGCTTTGGCTCTATCATACTATCAGTACGATAATCAATATCCGCATCTTCTTTTGTCATAAGATTTGCAAATACAAAATTTACAAAATTCAATATAAGTGGATTTGAACGAAAATTCACATTCATATCAAACACTTTGCCTGTGCCAATATTTTGTTTGTAATCATTATATTTTTTTAAGAACCACTCTGGACTAGAACCTCTGAATCCATATATAGATTGTTTAATATCTCCAACACAAAAAACAAATGTATTTTCGTTAACGATTAGAGACATAATCTTATCTTGAAGTGGGTTTACATCTTGATATTCATCAATGAAAATATAACGATATTTATCACTCAATTCGGCGCGAACTCTATTATTGCTTAATAACTTTATCATCAAGCGATTTAAGTCATTAAAATCAATAAAATTTTTCTCTTGTTTCATTGTGTTATAGTTATGAATAAATAATTTCAACAACTCAACAAAATAACTATAATATTCATAAATTTTTTCATTTTTTTCTTCAAAATTTTCATCAATGCCTGCCATTTTTAACTCTTGACATAATTTTTCATATTGGGCTATTTCTTGAGAAATTTGTTTAACTGTCTCATCTTTTAATTCATCTTTTGTAAAGATAGGAATATATATTGATTTCAAAATTCCTAAATTAGATTGCAGACTCAATTTTGAATTAAAATTTGTAATT
>CASFFJ010000076.1 GCA_949293915.1 uncultured Christensenella sp. | reverse complement strand
TATACCGCTCTCTTTTAAACCACCAAAACCCATCTATGGTGTTGCAATATGAATAATAGTATCGTTAATACATCCGCCACCAAACTGGCAACGATTCGTAATTAATTGTTGATTATGTTTTGATTTTGAAAAAATGTATAACGCGAGTGGTTTACCTAATGAATTTACTCGTTCAACCACTTCATTAATATCCTTGAATGTAACAATAGGTAGAATTGGTCCAAAAATCTCATTTTTCATTGCTTCATCATCAAAATCTGCATCCACTATTGTTGGTTCAATTTTTAAACTGTCCTTATTAGTTTTACCGCCAAATAAGATTTTTTCTTGTTCTATTAATGCACTCATAGCATCAAATTGTTTATGATTTATCATACGTGGATAATCTTTATTATCTAGCGGACTGACTGAATATTGTAATATTATTTGACGTGATAATTCTTCCACTAATTTATCCTTAATTGTTTCGTGACAATAAATATAGTCTGGCGCGACACACGTTTGACCGCAGTTTAAAAGCTTGCCAAATATTATTCGTTTTGCTGAGAGCTTTATGTCAGCAGTTTCATCTACAATACACGGACTTTTGCCACCTAATTCAAGAGTTACAGGAGTGAAATGTTCGGCTGCTTTTTGCATAACAATTTTACCAACCCTTGTGCTACCAGTGAAGAAAATATAATCAAAATCTTGGTCTAATAAATACGTACATTCATCTACCCCGCCTTGAACTACTTCTACATATCCTTTTTCAAATGTCATATTGATTAATTTTTCTATTACCTTACTGGTATTAGGTGAAATCTCACTCGGTTTAATTAATACACAATTGCCAGCAGATATTGCATCAACCAATGGCTCTATCGCCAACATAAATGGATAATTCCACGGACTAATAATTAAAACTTTGCCATAAGGTGATGGTAGTTTGTAACTAGTTGATGGAAATTGTGCAATTGGACTTTTCACTCGTTTGACACGAGAATAAGAGCTAATATGTTTTAGCATAAAACTGATTTCGCTCAATACCAATCCTATCTCAGACATATACGCTTCTTCTTGACTCTTGTTTAGGTCTAGTTTAAGCGCTTCATTTATTTCTGGGATTAATAATTTAATATTTTGATATAATTTTCGTAAAATTTTTTTCCTTTCGTTGCACGGAATTACGCCTTTATTTACAAAGTCTTGCATTCGACTTATTTTAGTCAATATCTCTTCTTTATACATTCATAACCTCATAATAAATTTCTTCTAACTCGCTTGCAGTGTATAACTTTGGAACTGGATATAATGGATTTGCTTCTTTTTCAGCAGTAACAGCAAGCGAAGCGACATCTTCACGTTTAATTTCATCAATTTTTGAAGGAATATTCATATTTTTATTCATAGATTCAATTTTTTCAATAAAAATCTTTGCTCCTATTTCTTTTGGAGTTTTTGTATCAAAAAGATGAACATAAACACCTATTTCATATAGTTTTTTATAAATTGCTCGGTCGTATTTTTTTAATACAACTGGCAACAAAACAGCATTAGCAAGTCCATGCGGAACGTTGTATTTACCGCCAAGTGAGTGCGCTATTGCGTGAACATATCCTACATACGAACGAGTAAAAGCATTACCCGCTAAATATGATGCACGCAACATATTCTGTCTTGCCTGCATATCTTGTCCGTTGGCATAAGCGCGTTCTAAATTGTTGAAAATCAAATCTATTGATTCAAGTGCACATTTTCGAGTATATTTAGTTGTACTTCTGCCAATATACGCCTCTATCGCGTGCGTAAATGCATCCATACCTGTTGTAGATGTAATATGTTTGGGCAAACCTAACGTTAAACTTGCATCTAACATAGCGTATTTAGGTATCAGTGGAAAATCGTTTATTGCATATTTATGACGTGTCTCACTATCTGTAATAACCGCTGCAAGTGTGGTCTCACTGCCTGTCCCCGCAGTAGTCGGTACTGCAATCAATAGCGGTAATTTTTTCCTTACTTTTAATATACCTTTCATTTTAAAAAGTGGCTTATTTGGTCGAGCAATGCGCACACCAGTCGCTTTAGCACAATCCATTGGCGAACCACCACCAAATGCAATAATTGCTTGACAATTATTTTCATTATACATTGCCACCGCTTCATCTACATTATCTGTAGTAGGATTTGCAACTGTTTTATCATAAACATATACATTAACATTGTTATCTTTAAGGACATCAATTAATTTATTCATCAAACCTAATTTACTAAGTCCAACATCAGTCACCAAAAGCACTCTTTTGATATTATTGTCTTTTAATAATGATGCAACCGCTTGATCATTTGTCAAAATTTCGGGCTCTCTATATGGTAAAATAGGTAAAATTAATCTAAATACTGTTTGAAATAATCTACAATACAATTTCTTAAATAAGTTCATAAATAATCCTTTTAAATAATAGACAGATGTCTATAATTATAAAACATTCTATTTGAAAGAAACAATTAAGTCAAACAAAATAATTAAATTTTTTTAAAATAAATTAAAATATAAACAAAACAACTTTTCTTTGTCTATAATTGATAAATTAAAAATGAATGAATTACAAAAATTAATAATTACAAATTAAAAAAAGTTAAGCTTAAACTTAACTTTAATTATTTTTATTTGTGATTTCGCTTAAAATCTTTGATACAAATTCATCATATGTCATAACAATGCTATCTTTATTGCCACGAGTACGTACAGCGACTGAATTATTAGCCATTTCGTTATCTCCAACAACTAGAATATATGGTATTTTTTCAATAACTGCATTACGAATTTTTTTGCCAACACTCTCATTTGCCAAGTCACATTCAACACGCACGTTCTGACTAAACAACTTGTTTTTTAACATAATAGCATAATCATTATTATTATCTGAAATTGTGATGATTTTTGCTTGAACTGGTGAGAGCCATATAGGTAACAAACCTTTTGTTTCTTCTAATAAGAATGCAACGAATCTATCAAGTGAACCTAATATCGCCCTATGAATAACAACTGGACGTACTCGCTCGTTGTTTTCATCAACATATTCAAGTTCGAATCGTTCTGGCAATTGATAATCAAGTTGTACAGTAGAGAGTGTAACGTCGTGACCAATTGCAGAACGTACTTGCACATCAATCTTAGGTCCATAGAACGCCGCCTCGCCCTCTGCTTCGTAATAATCAGCGCCACTATCACGCAAAATCTCACGAAGTGCTGTTTCGCTCTTTGTCCAAAGTTCATCATTACCAAAATATTTCTCAGTATTATTCTTGTCTCGAAGTGACAAGCGGAACTTATAGTTCTTAAATCCAAAATCGCGATAAACATCAAGAATAAGACTGATTACGCCCTCAATTTCACTCTTGATTTGGTCAGGGCGACAGAAAATATGGCTATCGTTTTGAGTAAACGCACGTGTACGCTCAATTCCGCACAACGCACCACTTGCTTCGTATCTAAAATCATTTGCAATCTCAGCAAGGCGTAATGGTAAATCACGATATGAATGCATAGAATTTTTATAAATTACCATATGGTGAGGACAGTTCATAGGACGCAAAACGTATGCTTCTTCATCAAGTTTCATTGCTGGGAACATATCATCTTTATAATGATCCCAATGTCCAGAAGTTTTGTATAAATCAACATTTCCAATACATGGTGTCATAACGTGTTTGTAACCTAGTTTTACCTCTTTGTCTTTAATATAATCGTGTAAAAGTTGGCGCACTGTGTAACCATTTGGTAACCACATAGGAAGTCC
>CASFFJ010000075.1 GCA_949293915.1 uncultured Christensenella sp. | reverse complement strand
TTTATTTTATTTTTTTATTTTATTAAATAAATTAATTAAATGAATTAACAACAAAAATATCAATGTAAATAAGAAAATAATAATTAATAATAAATTAAAAAATTATTTATAAAATAATTAGTGATAAAAAATATAATATTTATTTTAATAAGTTAAAATTATTTTTTATAAAGAAATAAAAATTAACGATATATACTTAATTACTTTAAAAATCATTTTAATAAGAGTTAAATAAAAATAAAAAAATATGCAAATTGTCAATATAAACAATTTACTTTTTTTGTCGTTTTTTATAAAATTATATTAAGGAGAAAATATGGCAATTAAGAAATCTGCATCAAAGGTTAGTAAGAAAGCAGAATTAAATCTAGAACCTAACAGACCTACAAAAAGAAATACTAGAAAAGTGAAAAACAATGTTAAAAAATTAACTTTTAAGACAATATGTGTGTCGTTATGCTTGTTAGTAGGTTTTGCAGTGATAGGTTTTGCTGTTGCGAAATATTTGACTAAAGATGATTGTTTTGAAATTATTGGCAAGGATGAAATCACGCTCACTATTGGAGAATATTATGTTGATGAAGGAGTATCAGTTGTTGCGTTTGGGATAGATTGCACTGATAAGGTGGTTATTGACACAGATTTAAAGCAAAACGACAAAGGATATTATGCAGATGAAGAGGGTACATTTTACATACGATATTCAGTAAATAATTTTAAATATAGCAAGTTGTTTAAAGTGCAAAAGATTAGGCTGATAACCTTTTTAGAGCCATCTGATGATACAACATTGGAGGAGAATAATGAGTAAGAAATTAATTAATACAATAACTATTATATTCGCCGTAGTTATTGGCTTTTGTGCGGGATTTATATATTTAAATTACATAACAATACCAGACACAGATGAACTGATTAAAGGCGAAGTGTTTTATTCGTACTATGATGGCGAAATAGTAGAGAAAATGCCTATCAGTACCAATGCTGGAGATGTATCGGTACATTTCCTTGAACTTGGCAACAAATTTACAGGTGACTGCACATACATAAAAGTTGGCGAGAATATAGACATATTAATAGATTGCGGTTCGCGTTCTAATAGTATAAAGACAGTATCAAATTATCTCAACAACTATGTGACAGATAACACGCTTGAATATGTCATTGTGACACACGCACATCGCGACCATTACGCTGGCTTTGCTACCAGCCCAAAAATTGATAGCATATTTGACCTTTATGAGTGCGAAGTGATTATTGATTTTGGTGAACAAACCAATCAAACAAGTAATACATACAACAACTATATTCGTGAACGAACGGATGAAATAAATAATGGAGCAAAGCATTTTTCAGCAATCAATTGTTGGAATAATGTGGGAGATGCAAAAAGGCAATTTATATTAGATGAGGCGAACGATATTTCTTTAAATATTTTGTATAACAAGTATTATGAAATTGATGACAAAAACGAGAACAACTATTCGGTCTGCACATTGCTTAGTCAAGGCGAAAAACATTTCTTATTTACAGGCGACCTTGATGATGAAACGAGTTTGATAGAATCTAACGACTTGCCACAAGTGGAAGTCTACAAGGCAGGACATCATGGTAGCGGAACATCTAGTAGCGAAGATTTGTTAGCGCAAATTCAACCAAAAATCGTGTGTGTATGCTGTTGTGCGGGCAGTAGCGAATATACTTCAAATCCAGACAATCAATTTCCAACCCAAGCATTTATAAACAGAGTGAGTATATACACTAAAAAAATTTATGTGACAACTTTATGTATAGATTATGATGAAAATGAATATACATCAATGAATGGCAACATAGTTGTTATGTCAACTACAGAAAGCATTGGTGTGAACTGTTCAAATAATAATACCATCCTCAAAGATAGCGAGTGGTTTATCGCCAATAGGACATTACCAGATGGGGCAATAGAATGATGAATTAATAAACTAAATATTGAGCGCGTTAAATATTTAAAAATATTTA
>CASFFJ010000074.1 GCA_949293915.1 uncultured Christensenella sp. | reverse complement strand
GTTTGCATTGTGCGCCACTCATCCATTCTAAGATTGATGATATGCAAGGTTGTGTGCGAGTTTCACTTGATTTTAACAACACATATGAAGATATCGATCGTTTGTGTGTCGCACTGAAAACTATTTATTATTCTTTTTAAATAATGGTAACAACTTGCAAATGATTGAAAATATTATCAGCACACTACCAAAAATGATATAATATGCATAATAAGGAATTATAATGCTACTAAATAATAAAATTACGCCTGCCCAAAAATAACCACGTGCTTTGTTTGGACTAAAAATATTTAAAGCAAATTCGTGCCATGAAAATTTTGTTATTGATGTGTCAATATTTGATATATCAGGGTAGATTTGGTTTGGCTCAAAATAGTCATAATATAACTTATCTTTGTCGATAATGGTAATGTTTTTACCTTTCAATATTTTTGTTTTTATCGTGCTCACAGTATTGCAAACAATCTCAATTTCAGTCACGTTAGGATTGATGTTTTGTAATATTTTATAGAAATCGTATTGATTTAATTTTTCTGTATCAGTTGCAAATACAATTATATGTTTTTTATTATCTTTTGTATAAATTATATTTTGATTATCAATGCTTGTGGAATATTTTTTTTCGATAATTGATTTTAAAAGTTCTATTTTTTTATCAATGTTCATTAGTTGAAATGCAAGATTATATAATGTTATATCATCTTGTTTTTTCTTTTTTAATCTAGATTTTGTTTGACATTTATCCAAAAAATAAAATAACAAAAATATAATTGCAAAACTAAAGATAAGCGATAAAATAAATGTTGTCCACAGATTGCGAATGAAAAAGTTAAGCCAAGCATATATAAGCAAGAAAATGCAGACACTAACAAATAATTTATCTATTAAGTTGATGATTTGATATTTTGACATATCTTTATTTTTGACAAATAATTATAATCTAAACGAGTATTTTTAGTTTTTAATTTAATTCAATAAATTATTGAGTTTATTTGACAAAAAAACATATTTTTTTTAAAATATAAATAAGGAAGGCGTATGATATTAGATTTAATTGAGAAAAAAATAGATGGTAAAGCACTAACACAATCAGATTTTGATATTGCTATTGATTATTTAATGAAACGAGGGATAGATAATCTTATTGTAAAGTTTTTCTATACACTTAATGATCTTGGTATGAGTAAGGATGAGGTTTTGTTCTTAGCCAATTCAATTCGAGATAGTGGTAGGGTATTGCATTTTGAAGAAACAATTTTTGAGAAACATTCAACAGGTGGTGTCGGAGATCCTTCTAGTTTGGTAATCGTTCCACTTTTGGCATCACTTGGATATAAAATAATAAAAACTACTGGTCGTTCACTAAGTTTTACTAATGGCAGTGCAGATAGATTTAAGTCTATTCCAAATTTTTCAGCAAGACTTGATTATATTGATATCAATAACGCATTAAACAAAACAAACGCTTGTATACTATCGCATAATAACGATATGTGTCCGGTGGACAAAATTTTATATGACTTGCGTGAGCGTTATGGTATGGTTGAAAATATTAATTTTATTGCATCAAGCATCTCGGCAAAGAAGATGTCCAGTGGTGCTAATGTTGTTTTGATTGATATTAAATATGGCACAGCAGGTATCGTAAAAAAATATAAAGATGCAAAGCGTCTTGCTAAATTGTTTAAATACATATTCAGCAAAAATAACATAAAATCAGTATGTTTAATTACTAATACTTTGCAAACTTTAGGGAGCACTATCGGTAATGCGGTTGAGGTTGTGGATGCGCTAAATGTATTGCAAGGTCAACATTCTTTTCTTCGCAAAATTGCAAATAAATATGCGGTTGAATTATTGTGTTGTGCGGATAATCATTTGAATAAGTCGGATGCTTATGATATGGTGAATGTGGCATTAGATAGTGGAAGCGCTTATAAACAATTCCTAAAAATTATTGATTGTCAAGGTGGCGATTGTGAATGTTTTAAAAATGCAACTATTTTTAAACCATATCATTCAGTTAATTTTATTGCTGTTAAACAAGGGTATGTTGGTTGCATAAATTCGTATGCAATGGCTGAAATTGTGCGATGCTTGTGTGCAAATAATCATGATGATAATATTGGCATTGTGTTGAGAGTGAAACTTGGAGATTTTGTTCAAGCGGGGGATGTAGTGTTGTCGTTTTATTACAAAGAGCCAAAAGACCTTGAAGAATATAAGGACATTCTTGAAAATACAGTGCGATTAACCGACCTAAAAACTAAAAAGATTCGAGTGGTAAAAAAGGTTATAAAATGAAAATAATTGTCAACAATATTGCAGAGACTAAGGCGCTTGCACAATCATTTGCACGTAAATTAAAGCGCGGTGATATGGTGTTGCTCAATGGTGACCTTGGTGCAGGTAAGACAACTTTTACTCAGTTCGTTTTTGCTAGTCTTGGGGTTAAAGATAGTGTAAATAGTCCAACTTTTGCAATAATGAAAAGTTATGAAGGCAAAGATTTTAGCTTGTATCATTTTGATGCTTATCGTATCAGTACGGAAGAAGCAATTGAGGCGGGTTTTGATGAGATATTGTCAAGCAAGGACAACGTGATATTTATAGAATGGAGTGAAAATATTTCAGCTCTTTTACCTGATAAAAAGGTTACTATTAATATTAAAATTTTGGATGAGACAAAACGAGAGTTTGAGATAAATGAATAAATTAATAATTAATACTGCTAATGATACACTTGTGGTTGTTCTTAGTGTAGAGAACAACATTTTTTTAGAATTGTCAGATTCTAAAATGCACCATAACGAAACAATGCTTCCAATTATTGATAAAATATTAAAAACACATAACTTGACAATTCAAGATATTGATGAGTTAGGCGTAGTTATTGGTCCGGGTTCGTTTACAGGTATTCGTGTTGGAATAGCCACTATCAAAGCATTTCGCGATTGTTTAAATATAAGCGCTAAGGGGATTAATAATCTGAGATTGTTGTATAATTTAGCAAAGGCGCAAAATGATAAAATTACAACTGTCGCAATTGCTGGTAGTAGAGATAGTTATTTTGTCGCTAGCGTGATAAATCAAGTGTTCTATATCTATGACCACAATTTAACGCTTGAAGAGTTAAAGAATGTGGCGGAGGGTAGACAAATTGCAATGTACACAGATGATAGCGAGATTAGACCATTTGTTGTAACTATTAATGCTAAAATAATTTTAGAAACATTTAATGAGAGTGTGGATGAAGATTTGTTGCCACACTATTATCAGTTGTCTCAAGCAGAGAATGAGACATTAAAACGTGCCAATATTGAGATTTTTAAGGCAACGAAAACGGATATTGATGCTATTTTTGAGATTGAGAAAAGCAGTATTAATGTTAATAGTCTAAGTTATGATGATATAAAAAGAGCGCTGATTGATGATAATTATATTACTATCAAGGCGCAATTAAATAATGAAATTATAGGATTTATGATAGTACAAATCACGGATGAGGCTAATGTTGTTAGCATCGCTGTAAAGAAGAGTTTTAGGAATATTGGTATTGCTAGTAAGCTGTTTAGTGAGGCGTTTTCGCTTTTGCGTAAAAGGGGTATCAGCGTTATCAGTTTAGAAGTGAAATATGACAATATTACTGCATATAATTTGTATAAGAAATTAGGTTTTGTTGTGCGTAGGAAACGTGCTAAATATTATGCTGATGGTAGTGATTGTTTAGAGATGTGTAAAAATATTAATGATTAATTATAATCATCTGGTAAATCATTTAAAAGTAGGAGAGTGTCTCCTTTTTTTAATGATTTAAAATATGATTTTGCTTGTTCTAAATTGGATACATTTAATAATTTTTTATTAAAATTTTTTGATTTTAATCCGCTTGAAATGGCGTTAGCATTTGTACTGCCAATAATGATTACAATGTCTGCAATGGATAGCATTTTGCCAAGTTGATAATTGATATCATATTGCATATTGCCAGCTTCAATAATACCCGGAGTGGCCACCACGTGTGTGTTTGGCATTTTATCTAGCACCCACAATGATTCACGTGCGCTTGCTATTGAGCAATTATAACTATCATCCAAAATATTTATATGTGAACGAATGAGTTGGAGTCTGTGTTGTATGGGTTCAAGATTTTCAATTGCACTGATTATATCATTAGTGTCAATCTTTAATTGTTGAGCCAGCGCGGTTGCTAGCAAAATATTTGTCACATTATGCCTACCTAGCAGATTCGTTGTTGTGTTATACTTTTCGCCTGATAAAATTAAATCAAAGTTGGTTTTGCCATCAATTATTTTTATGTTTTCAGCGTGAATTTTTGTTTTTTTGTTAATGGAAACAGCAATTTTTTTGCCAATTTTTTCTTTATACATTTTATATGTTTTTTCATTATCGTAATTGTAAATACACAAATTTGCCTTAAGATAATTAGGTAATTCTTTTTTTGCCAAGTATACATTATCTATTGATTTAAAACTTTCAATATGTTGTGGTGCAATGTTGGTTACGATGCCATAATCAGCACCAAATAAATCACATAATCTCGCTATATCTCCAACTCGTCTTGCGCCATATTCAAGTATAAGATATTTGGTTTCGGTTGATAATTCTTCATTTATGAATTTAGATATGCCAAGTTCAGTGTTATAACTTTTTGGTGTCATTTGGGTAGGGTATTTTTTAGTTAACATATTAAACAAAATATTCTTCACACTAGTTTTTCCATTGCTACCAGTGATGGCAATTATCTTAGTATTGTTTAGCCTGGCTAATTTGCGTGCGTTTTTGATGAAATTATGATTTTTGATTTTGTCATAAATATTAATGAAATTCGCAAGACTTGGAATAAAAACAAAACATAAACAACTTGCAATCACGCCATATGTTGATATATTGATAATGAACAAAATAGAAATGCTGATTAGATATAAATGTTTCATTTTGTTTGTATATTTAATTGGTGTTTTGTTTGATTTAATCAAATTAAAATTAAACAATGTATTAATAGCAATTAACAAAATATTTAAAATTAATTTTACTATCAAATTAGTTTTAAAAACTAAATAGTTTAACAATAAAAATATTAAAAATAATAAAAAAATTATATAAAAATACCATTTTTTCTTAAAAAAACGTAAAAATCTTAATATTTTATAATCTTTTAATTGATAAATATGTAAATATTTTTTTATTAAAAATATGCTAATAATAAAATTAATTAAATTCAACAAATAAATATATATCATTTAATAAACTCCAAAACTTCATAATTAAAAAGCGAATTTTCATCGAGATATGCAAAATGTCCAGAATTAACTACAATCAAGCGCGCGTTATTGTTGTTTTTAATAATTTTTGCGTGTTTTAGCGGTGTTTCATTATCATTTTTCCCCCAAAAGAGCAAGATTGGACAGTTAAATTTAATTATAGGATAAGTGTTGAGATTGACTATATTTTTAAAACTTTCTCTATTTATTTTACTAAGTGATAAATAGTCATTGCTAGCAATATGTTTGAATAAATATTGAAATTTATGTTGTTTTAATAAGATTTTTTGATTATTTTTGATAATTTTTTGAAAAAAACTATTTTTTTTCTTAATTCCAGCGCCACCTGTCACAATTATCTTTTTGAATTTTATTTGTTTTAAATTTAATATTGCAGTTACTCTAAACCCAAAACTGTGCGCAATAATTATCGGATTTTTAATATTATGTATTTGCATTAAATTTATTACGACTTCCGCATAATCATTCATATTCCAGATTGACACAGTTGGTTGTGTTGTTGGCAAACTGATAGCTAAAACATTATACTTATGTTTTAATAGATTGATTGTAGATAAGAACGATTTTTTATTTCCTCCCCAACCATGTAAAAAAATTACATTCTCAGTTTTACCACCGAAGTAGTCATAATCAATACATTCATTTTTTGCAAAAAAATACATATTTCTTTATATGCTGACAAAATTAAAAATTATCACATAAATAAAAATATGAAAAAATATTGTGTATTATTTGGTGGACTTAGTCCAGAGCACGACATATCAATTATTACTGGTATGCAACTTGCAAAAAACATATTTTCAAAATTCGATATTGAAAAATTATATTTAGGATTAGATAACAATTTTTACTTAGCGACTCACTTAAACGATAGCGCAGACTTTAAAGATAAAAATAATTTAAAATTAAAACGTGTGATTTTTTATGATGGAGCATTGTATTATTTTTCACGCTTTATTCACAAAAAGGTTTGTGACATTGCGGGTGTTATTAATTGTTGCCATGGCGGAGTGGGTGAAAATGGTGACATTGCTGGATTTTTTTCAACATTAAATATTCCAATAACCAGTGCGGATGCATTGAGTTCGCATATCGCTATGGATAAGTCACTTGCAAAACAAATTTTATCAAATATTGGCATTCCTACAATTAAGGGCGTAAAACTTACGCGACTTAATCTTAATGAAGCAAAAGAGCTGATTGATACATTCACTGATGATTTAATAGTAAAGCCAAATGCGCTCGGTTCAAGCATAGGAGTAAAAGCAACGAATAAAACTGATTATTTAGAACAAGTGGAAGCAATCTTTACAATGAATGATGATGCACTTGTTGAAGAGCGTGTTTTAGATATTGAAGAATATAACCAAGCGTGTTTTTTATCAAACGGCGAACTAATATTGAGCGCTATAGAAAATCCTATTTTAAAACACAAATTTCTAACATTTGATGACAAATATATGACAGAGACAAAAGCAAAAGGTGCGGACAGAATAGTTCCAGCGAAAATAGGTAAAAAATTATCAACTACAATAAATGAATACACAGCGAAGATATATAAAGAATTAAATTTCAATGGTGTGGTTAGAATTGACTATATTTACGATAAAGCAAACAAAATTTTATATTTCAACGAAGTGAATACAATTCCTGGAAGTATGGCGTTTTATTTGTATGAACCTATTGGTATTGACTATATATCATTAGTAGAGAAATTGTTAAATAATTTTAGCGAACAAAAAAAATATTTATATTTTGATACTGGTGTGCTTGAAAAAAAATTGCATTAAAAAATATTTTTTGATATACTAATATTATTGACAAAAATTAAAAGGGGATATTAGTGTGGCTAGTTATGATTCAAAAGATTTAATTGTTTTAGAAGGATTGGATGCAGTTAGAATGCGTCCAGGTATGTATATCGGTACGACTGGTTCAAAAGGCTTGCATCATTTGTTGTGGGAGATTATTGATAACTCTATTGATGAAGTTGCTAATGGCTTTGGTAATAAGGTGGAAGTTACTTTGCATAAAGATGGGACAGCCTCAGTCTTAGATAATGGTAGGGGTATTCCTGTTAGCCCGCATCCAAAACTCAAAATTAGCGGTGTAGAAGTTGTATTCACGCAATTACACGCAGGTGGCAAGTTTGGCGACAATAATTATAAATATTCAGGCGGATTGCATGGTGTGGGTGCTTCAGTTACAAACGCACTCAGTAGATGGCTAGAAGTCACAGTATACAAAGATGGTAAAAAATATTTCGAGCGATTTGAGTCTATTGAAAAGAAAGGCAAAATTCATAGCGGTGTTCCAGTCAAGCCATTAGCAGAACTTGGCAATACGACATTGCGAGGGACATATGTTAAATTTTTGCCAGATGATAGAGTGTTCAAAGATATTGAATTTAATTACGACACAGTTTACGAGCGACTAAAAGAAACTGCGTTTTTAAACAAGGGTATTCAAATTGAGCTTATTGATGAACGTATAAACAAACGCGAAACATTATGTTACGAGGGTGGCATTAGAGATTATGTTACGCATTTGACAATGGACAAGAAACCATTATTTTTCCCACCTATTTATATCGAAAACGAGATTGATGACACGTATGTAACACTAGCATTGCAGTATGTGGACAACTACACTGAGAGTATATTTAGTTATGTCAACAATATTCCAACGCCAGAAGGTGGCACACATGAGGTTGGATTTAAGACTGCGCTAACAAAAGTTTTAAACGATTTTGCCAAGAAACATAACTTGATTAAAGATAAAGATATTACATTCATGGGGGATGACTTCCGTGAAGGATTGGTGGCGGTATTAAGCATCAAGATGAAGAATGTCCAATTTGAAGGTCAAACAAAAACTAAATTAGGCAATGTGGAGGCACGCAGTCGTGTTGAGAGCGTGTGTACACAAGGATTAACCGAATTTTTTGCCAGCAAGAAAAATGAAAACGTTGGCAATATAATAATAGAGAAAGCGAAAGGTGCGGCGCGCGTTCGTGCTGCCACAAAACGAGCGAAAGAAACCGCACGTGCTAAAAACTCAATAGAGAGTAGTATGCTGATTGGTAAACTTGCTAATTGCACAAGTAAAAATGCAGAAATAAACGAAATGTTTATTGTCGAAGGCGATTCGGCAGGTGGTACAGCAAAGCAAGGTCGTGATAGATATTATCAAGCAATTTTACCGCTTAGAGGTAAACCGCTCAATAGCGAAAAGAAGCGCATAGACCAAGTGCTTGCCAACGAAGAGATTAGAACAATAATAGGTGCGATAGGCACAGGTATTGGCGAAGATTTTAAGTTAGAAAATTTGAAATACAACAAAATAATTATTTTAAGTGATGCTGACCAAGATGGTATGCATATTCGCTGTATTCTTTTGACATTCTTTTTTAGATATATGCGTCCGTTAATTACTAATGGCAACATTTATGTTGGTATGCCACCATTATATAAGGTTACCACGCGTGATAAAGAAAAATATTTATATACAGATGAAGAGTTGGAAGAATACACAAAGCATCTAACTAATTATAACTTACAACGATATAAAGGCTTAGGCGAGATGAGTGCAGAGCAATTATGGACAACCACACTTGATCCAGCGCATAGGAGTATGATTCGTGTTTCGCTTGAAGACGCTGTCAAGGCTGACCAAGAGATTAGTATGTGGATGGGGGATGATGTAGGACCGAGAAAGGATTATATTAACAAATATGCCAACTTTAACAAACAAGACAATTTTGAGAAGAAAAAGGAGGCTAACTAATGGCAGATAAAAAGAAGATTGATGATATTAAAAATATTGAGCCAGCAGGCCAATTATTCGAAAAAACAGTGGAAGAAGTAATGTCTACATCAATGCTTCCTTATAGCGAATATGTAATTATGGATAGAGCACTGCCACGTGTGGAAGATGGCTTAAAACCAGTGCAAAGGCGTATTCTTTATGATATGCTTGAATTGGGAGTAACTCCGGATAAACCTTTTAAGAAATCCGCGCGTATTGTGGGTGACACATTAGGTAAATTCCATCCGCATGGCGATAGTTCGGTATATGGTGCTATGGTTAGAATGGCGCAAGACTTTGTTATGGGCGAATGTTTAGTGCAAGGTCAAGGTAATTTTGGCTCAATTGATGGCGACCCAGCCGCAGCAATGCGTTATACAGAGGTTAGACTCACTCCGCTTGCCTTAGAATTAATGAAAGATTTAGACAAAGACACTGTGACATATAGTTTCAACTTTGATGACACATTAAAAGAACCTGATTATTTAACAGGCAGATTTCCTAATCTTTTTGTTAATGGTGCATCCGGAATAGCGGTTGGACTTGCGACCAATATTCCAACACACAATCTAGGAGAGATGATTGATGGTTGTGTGGCTTATATTGACAATCCAAATATTAGTTTGGATGAGATGTTAACTATAATCAAAGGTCCAGATTTTCCAACCGGTGGTGTCATATGTACATCAAACGATATGCGCGAAGCATACGCAACTGGTCGTGGCAAAGTGATTATGCGCGCAGTTTTTCATTTTGAAGATGAAAAAGCGGGCAAGACAAACATTGTTATTGATGAACTGCCATATCAAGTCAATAAAGCAGAATTTTTAAAATCAGTTAGCGCATTAAAAGAGAAAATGAAAGATGAATTAGCGGATATAACTGATATATTAGATGAATCTGATAAATCTGGTATGCGTGCAGTTATTTCGCTTAAAAATGATGCAGAGATTGACAATATCATTGCGTTATTGCTTAAATATACAGATATGCAACTTAATTTCAACTACAACGTAGTCGCAATTGCGAATGGCAGTCCTAAACAATTAGGATTATTAGACTATTTGTCATACTATATAAAATTTCAACTAGATGTCATAGTTAGGCGAACAAAATACGATTTAGACAAAGCAAAAGCACGCGCTCACATAGTAGAAGGCTTGTGTATAGCAATAAACAATATTGATGAAGTGGTGCAGATTATCAAGCGTTCTAGTTCGACCACGGATGCAAAGTCAAAACTTATTGATCGTTTTAATTTAACTGAAATTCAGGCACAAGCGATTCTTGATATGCGCCTTGCAAGACTTACCAGTTTAGAGGTAGAGAAATTACAACAAGAGCTCAAAGAATTGTACAAACTGATAGAAGAATACACCGCAATTTTGAATAGCGAACGTAAACAATACGCAGTTATCAAAAAAGAGATGTTGGAGATTAAATCAAAATATGCGCTTCCAAGACGCACAAAACTTGTGAGTGCAATTGATAATTACGATATAACACCTATTGAAAAATTACTTGAAACCGAATGTGTGGTGGCGGTGTCTAATGATGGATTGAAGTTAAAAAATCTTGATTTAAAACAAGTCAATAACGCTAGTCCAAATTATAAATATGACAATATCAATGCGCTACACAAATCATTTGTCCACACTACGACAGGGAATAATATTTGTATTTTCACTAATTTTGGTAATTTCTTCCGTATTCCAATTAAATCTATTCCGACTGTAAAATTTAATCAAAAAGGCACACCGCTTGCTAGCATTACGCACGCAGAAACAAAAGAAAAAATAGTGGCTATTTTCAATGATGATGAGTTGAATGATGACACAGAACTAATTATGATGACAGCGGATGGTTATATTAAACGCATTTTAGCGAGCGAATATTCTACATTAAAGTCGGGCAGTATTGCGCTTAAATTAAAAGATTTTGATAGATTAGTTGCTGTTCAAATCAACGACAATTTGCCAAGTATATTAATGGTTGCAAATGATGGTATGGCGGTCAATGTTGAGTATAAGTCAGTCCCACAGACCAAGCGTAATAGCGGTGGTGTGATAGGGATAAGTTTAAACGAAAATGCAAAGGTTATTTTTGCTAGTTGTGTCAACACACTAGATAGGGTTTTGATTGTGACAACTGATGGTTGCGCTAAGAAATTTAGCTTAAACGAATTACCAATCAGCGCAAGGAATAGAAAAGGTCTCAAAATTGTTACAGGCAAAGAAAAAATTTACTCAGTCATTTCTCCAATAGTGACTGGTGAAGTGGTTGTTCTTGACAAGAAAAATAATATTCTAGCAATAGATGTCAACAACATAGCTATTGAGTCACGTACGAGTGCGTGCAAGCCTTTAATTAAAAAATCAAAGATAGATGTTGCAGAGGTTGGATTGTACCTTAACTAATATAATAATGACAAAGACAAAGCAAAATACTGCATAATTATATTTACAACACCAAAACACAATATAAATATAAAAAATTCATAATAAAGGTCAATTATTGCAATAATTAATCATATCATATATGAAGAATTAATAATTTTAACAATAACACACATAAAATACGCAAATTGTGACATTTTATTCTAAAATTTTCATATTCTAGAATATGGAGACTTCTTTCCAAGAACTCAAAAGCAAGCAGATTATCAACACTGTGGATGGGAAATGTCTTGGACATATCACAGATGTAATTTTTGATGTAGCAACCGCTTGCGTGCTTGGTTTTGTTGTACCACAATCTAATGGATTTTGGGGTATTTTTCGTGGTAATAAAGACCTATTTATTCCATTTGAAAATGTGTTTAAAATCGGCGTTGATGTTGTTTTGGTTGAGTTAGAGGTCGATTGCAATGCGCCTGACAAATGCAAGAAACGTAACAGAAATAATTGTATAACTTTAAATTCAAACAAGTGATTTTAATTGCTTGTTTTTTTTCATTTTTCATTTGAATTATTTATATAAATTAATCCATCAACATTAGATTATTCAATAAAAATATGATAATTTATAGTTTTTATAAACAATCAAGTTCCAGTTAAATTTTATCAATTTGTATAACCTAAATAAAACAAAGAATTAGCAATCATCAAAAACTTAAAAAACCATAAAAATGACTAATATATTGTTATTTTTTATTTTAATTTTTTTCAAAAAAAACGCCTAAATTGTTTGATAAAATTGTCGAATTGTGTTAAAATAAATTTAGGAGCAAATATGAAATGTATTTTTTGTGACAACAATGAGAGTAAAGTTGTAGATAGCAGATATTTAAAGGATGGTAGTATACGTAGACGTAGAGAGTGTCTTGTTTGTGGCAAGCGTTTTACCACATACGAGACAGTAGAGCATAATCCTATGGTGGTTACCAATGTGGACAATGTGCGTGAGCCATTCAAGCAATCAAAATTAAGAGATAGCATTATTTATGCCACATATTGCACAGATTTAACAGATGATGATATAGATACAATTGTCAACAATATTGAGACAAATCTTTTCCGTTTACAGAAGCAAGAGATTAGCACACGTGATATTGTCAGTGTTGCATTAGATGTATTGATGGAGTTTAATACTATGGCGTGTTTAGTATACTACACTCAGCACACTGATTGTGACAATTTTGATGGTGTTCGACGTTTCATTAATAGGTAGAGCGTATATGGATTTAATTGAAAAGACCACAACGAGATTAACCGAACAACGCAAAAGTGCAGACAATGTTAACACACGTCCAAGTCGTACAAAAATGTTTTTACATAGAGCAAAGAGAACTATAAAAATTGATTCAAACTTTGATAGTCGCAAAATAACAAATCTAACTATGCGTTAGATTTTTTTGTTTTTGTATCATTGCTTAATGATAAGGATTATCTGCAAAGCTTAAGTGCTGTTGATTAATATACAAACTTTGAAACTTAAATTTTATAATAACCACTAATTTATAACTATATTGTATCACATTTTATTATATACACTAAAAAACAATTTACTTTTTGCTAATTTTTTGATATAATATAAATATGTTCATAACAAAAAAACGTTCAATAATATTTAGCGTTCTAGCAATATTATCATTTGCAGTGTTTATTTTTTTGTTAGTGTCAGTTGTCGTAAGGCATACGCTAAAGATGGATGAGTTAGGCATAGTATTGGCAGAACATAGGACTACATTTTTAAATGGATTTTTCGAGATTTTTACACATATGGGTTCAGTGTTTTGTATGATATTTATTACCATTTTAATGCTGATATTTCACAAGCGACAGGGCGTGTCAGTCGCATTATGTTTGGCGATAGTGGGTCTAATTTGTGTCATCATTAAATACGCTATCCAAAGAGTTCGCCCAGACTATAATTTGATTGCTGAGACTGGTTATAGTTTCCCATCCGCACACGCTATGATGAGCATATGCTTTTACGGATACTTGATATATTTATCACAAAAATTAAAAGTTAAATACAAACTATTCATTAGCATTTCACTCAGCATTTCAATAATATTGTTAGGTTTCAGCAGAGTGTATCTTGGTGTGCATTTTATGAGCGATGTGTTGGCGGGCTGGTGTTTAGGTTTTGTTGTGTTGGTGCTGTTTGTATTGGCTAGCGAATTGCTGACTAAACATAGACAAACGCGCAACAAAACTATTCAATGATTTGATAATTTTGTAAATTATTAATTTTAAAGGAATTAAAAATGTAAATTCAATCACATAAATAATATGATATAATGATTTTAAAATTTATTATCATAAGAACAAAACGCAAAATATAAACAAAATATTAAATTCAAAACAATTTATAAATTATGACAAAAATTACGTATTGTAAATAAATAAATAAAATTTAAAAGGAGTATATTTTGATTACAGTTAATAATGTTGCAGTCCAATTTGGCAGTAGGAAATTATTTGAAGAGGTTAATTTAAAGTTTACTAAAGGTAATTGCTATGGAGTAATAGGTGCCAATGGCGCGGGCAAGTCTACATTTATGCGTGTCTTATCGGGCGAACTTGAGCCAAACCGAGGCGAAGTCGTTATTCCAACTAAAGAGCGCTTGTCTGTCCTTGAGCAAGACCAAGAGAAATACAATAATTACACCGTTTTACGCACTGTTCTTATGGGACACAAGCGTTTAGTGGAGATTATGGATGAAAAAGAGCGCTATTACGCAAAAGCTGATTTTACAGAAGAAGATGGCATCAAGTTAGGCGAGTTAGAGGCAGAATTTATGGAGTTAAATGGTTGGGATGCAGAGAGTGATGCAGAGAGTTTACTCAATTCGCTTGACATTCCAAGCAATTTACACGGCGAACTAATGTCGAATGTTGATAGCAAAATCAAAGTGAAAGTTTTACTTGCGCAGGCATTGTTCTCTAATCCAGATAACCTTATCCTAGATGAACCTACTAACAACCTTGACCTTAAGACAATTCGCTGGTTAGAGGAGTTTATCTTAAATTTTGAGAACACTATCATAATTGTCAGCCACAACCGACATTTTTTGAATAAAGTTTGCACGCACATTTGCGATATAGATTATGGTAAAATTAATTTATACCTTGGCAACTATGACTTTTGGTACGAGTCCAGCCAACTTATCTTAAAACAGATGAAAGACCAGAACAAAAAAGCCGAACAACGTGCCAAAGAATTGCAAGAATTTATTGCTCGCTTTTCTGCCAATGCATCTAAATCTAAGCAAGCAACCAGCAGAAAAAAAGAACTTGAACGCTTGACCATCGAGG
>CASFFJ010000073.1 GCA_949293915.1 uncultured Christensenella sp. | reverse complement strand
CTATTGATTTTTATCACAAAAAATCCCTAGCCAAATAAAAACACTGACTAGGGACGATATATTACCGCGGTTCCACCCTAATTGATAATCTATCATTCAAATTCATTAATTTAATTTTAAAACTTTCAATCTGTTTGATTTAAAATTGTAAATAATTAAATATTAAATGATATTAGATTACCCTCTTTAATTACTTGTATCGCCAAGTGTAGCGGATATCTTTTCAATATCTCCAAGCAAATCGCCACTTTGCTTATTGGATTAAATTATAAAACATTTGTATCTTGTTTTCCTGCTTTTTTTAATTGTGACCTTAATGCTTCTTCTTTTAAATCTTCACTTGTAAGTATTTCTCCTTTTGCATTGACAACACCACCAGTTTTAGCAAAAGTTTCTGCCAAATTCATATGTGCAGTGATTATTCTTTCATAAAACTCATTTGTCATATATTTTGGTTGACGTTTGCTTCCACCCCTTTCATTAATCAATGTAACAATAGTGGATTGATTATGTCTTATAAACAATTTAAGTCTGCTGATTTCTGCTTTTCTCTCTTTATCCCACTTTGATTCTCGCATTAACTTAGTGCAATTTTCCATAGATTCACAAATAAGCTCTAAATTCTCCTTAGTCTTTTTAAGTGAGCCATTTGTGTTAATTTGCTTGTCATCTATGCCAATATCCTTATAAATCTGATTTAACTTTTCGAGTCTTTCTTTATTATGCTTTTCAATATCGTTTTTTATCTTTTCTTTTTCTTCAGTCTTTTCTACTGTTTTTTCTTCAGCTTTCTCTGCTGTTTTTTCTTCCTTTTCTTCTACTACTTCTTCTGCATCTATAATCTCTGTTGGTTTTTCTTGGTCAATTAAATTTTCTTTATAGTCATAGTGAGTTGATTGACCTATTGTTTCAAATTCAGCAAGAACATCTTTGATTGACTGCAATTCTGCATTGTACTTTTCAGATTTAAATTTTTTGTCTTCTTCAATAGTGAGTTTACCATTTTTGATATATTTATTATATATTTCATCATAAAATTTTGCTTGGTCTTCTGTGAGTTCTTCTGAAAAATATCTTTTTAGCAAATAGCCTTTTAAAACTCTTGATTGTTTCAAAAGATGGTTCATATTTTCATCTTTTGGTTCGATAATCCCTTGTGCTACATAACTCATTAATTTTTGTTGATATAATGCTTTTTTGTAATCTAATTCTTCTTGCAGACTTGAATCTCGTTTACACTCTTTAGTTAAATCTTTGATTTCTCTTTCTAAATTTAACATTTCAAGTCTATAAACTGAAAACATTTCAGCATTTGTTTCATCAACTTTACCTTTGCCTTCAACCATTCTAAAATCTGAAAACAATTTACCTTGCGACATAGAATAAATTTTTTGTTCAATTTGTTCAAATTTATCAAGCAAATTATTTTTATTAAATTTGTTATTGACTGTTTTATCTTTCTTCGCATTTTTTTGTGCTTGCAATGTGTTGCTATACACCAATTCAAAATCTTTAACTATCTCATTATTTAGTTGACTTCTGTGTAATTTTAATTTGTTTTTATACATTTTTTTATGCGAATTGTGTATTAATCCACGGATGTTATTCACAATAGGTATCAAGATAGGTGGAAGAACAAATGAACCAGCTATTGCAGCAAACATAGCTACTCCCACAATTGATGCAGGTACGGCTAATATGGTACTAATAATTGAGCCTAAAACTGCAGAACCTATAACACCCGCGCCACTAAACAAGAATATTGAACCATTGCCAACAAGTTTAGCGTATTTGTCATAACCCGCATTGTTGGCTTTTGAAACATCAAAGAACTTGTCATTATTCAATTTTTTGCCATCATAGTATACATTGCCTTTTTTAAAATATTTATATTCAGCACTATCATTTGAATAATCTGGAATAGTGATATGGTCAGTATATAGGTATCGCTTACCATTATTGATATCTACCCATTGACCATCTTTTTTATCATCGTTTAAGTACACTTCATCAACAACATATTCGCCTTTTACATACTGTTCTTTAAATGTGGAATCTGCGCCATTGATTAATTCTGTTTTGTTCTCAACCTCTGTGGTTGTATCGATTTCACTACCATTACGCTTTGGTATTTTTAGCGCCACGCACTGCTCAATTTTACCGCCTTTTTTTGTAGTTTGGATAATATCGCTGTCTTGCAATGATTTAGTGCTTCGTTTAATTTTGAATGCGTTTTTAAGATCAATTGTTGTGTTTCCATAAACAAATGACATTTTTTTGTCAAAAACAGATTTGTCCAAAATAAGGTCTTGTTCGCTACCCCCAATCGTTACCTTAACATAATAAGCATCAAAATTTTCTGTGTCTTTTACAATATTGTAAGCAATAGGATGCGCGAGATCTTGTTCTTTTATATACTTGCCATTAGCAAGTTTAATATAACTATCTTTGCCTAAAACATCTTCGTTATCAGTTGTCTCTTGCATTGCCATCATTCTGTCATAACTAAATCCCACTTGCCGTATATCTAATGGTTCTGTTGATTGGAAAACATCATTATTGTTTTTGTCAACGCCCGTTCTAACAAAAATCTTCTTGCCAATTAAATTAAATCTATCTTCAGTTTTAAAAATGTCTGGATTAATCTTTTCATTAGATTTTTCTCCATAATCATCGGCAAAATATAAATCGTTTATATCAACCATTGTTTCAACATTTTGCCCAGAAAGTTTCAATTTAATATACTCGCCTGAACTCGTTCGGCTAGCTTGATAATTGTATACATCTAAAGTCGCGCTATCGGCATCTTTTTTCGCTATATGCTCAGAATAATACTCATCAATTTTTTTGTCTTCTTTTGGTGTAACATCTCTTGACATATCAATGTCATAATTGAGTTCGTGATAAGACAACTCATTGACATTAACCTTTTCAACATCCAACACCTTGCCAAACTTAACCGAAACATCAGTATAAATACTAGTGATTAATTTATTGTCAACTTGTGAATATAAAACTTTATCTTTTAACTTGTCAAAATCAATACTGTCGCCTAAACTTGCAATTGATATAAACTTGCCATCATCAACATAACCAATATCACTTTTAGAATATATCGTGATCTCGCCATCATAGCTTTCGCAAAAAACATGTTCATTTTCTGAAAAATTACCTTTTTCAATCTCTAACGATCGAACAAGATTATTTGGAAAATTGGTTTTATTACCATCTTCAGTTACACCTTGGTAAATATCTGTAAGAAATCCTGCGCTTGGTAAATTTGCTGTTTCATAAATATTATCAAAATCACTTTTGTCGATGAGAACTGCGAAATCATCATCCCCTATTTTTTGCCACAACTCACACTTATCGTTCTTAACATATTCATCTAATTCTTCTAAAGAACTAATTATTTTACCGTTTAGTGAAGGGGTTTCTTCACTTTTTACGCGCAAATCATTAATGGCAATATATTTACCTTTTACAAGAATATATAAATTGTATATATCTTTGTAATTCTTTTTATCAATTAAATTGTATTCTTTTAAAATATTTACCATATTTCTCTCCAATTTTATTATAGCATACATTTAAATAAATTGCAATAATTAAAAAACTAATATTTTTATCAATATAAAAATTATTTAAAAATTAATAAATTATTGATTAAATTCAATTTATAGATAAATTTATTATTTTTGCAAACAATAAATTGTAGGAGAATATTATGGCATATAGTTATAAAACCGCAATAGGGTTTGGGCTTGTTTACATCCCGATTACGCTACATAACACAATCAAAAACAACGATATTGGTTTCAACATGTTGGACAAAAAAACATTGTCTCGTGTTCAATACAAAAAGACATGTGTGGATTGCAAAAATAGAGAACTCAAAAATGATGACATCATTAAAGGATATGAAATTGAAAAAGATAGTTATATAACATTCACAAACGAAGAGCTAGAAAAATTGAAATCGAAAAAAGACAAAAATATAATTATCGAAGAGTTTGTAAATTTAAATGAAATTAACCCTATTTATTTTGACAAGACTTTTTTCGTTTCGCCAGAAAAAAAAGAGTCGCAAAAAGCATATTTTTTATTAAAAACTGTCTTGAAAGAAGAAAAAAAAGTGGGCATTGCAAAAACTATGCTAGGGGCTAGCGAATGCGTAGTGGCACTGTGGGTAAGAGATGAAGATTTGCTGCTTAGTAGATTGTTTTTCCATGACGAAGTGCAATCTAATCCCGCCAGCAATATCAATGAAAAGATAACTGATAAAGAAT
>CASFFJ010000072.1 GCA_949293915.1 uncultured Christensenella sp. | reverse complement strand
TTTCTCTACCTGTCACTGCAAGGCGAACAAAGCGTGACACATCACTAATGTTGCCAGCATAGGCAGTTGTGTTTTGTTTATATGTTTTGTTGTCAGCAAAATTGAAATTGCTTGACATTTCTTTTAATTCATTAAACCAAGCATTGTTGTCTATTGGCATTGAGAAATTTTCTTGATAATTTATTAAGAACGCTATTAATTTATCTTTATCCACATTGCCAAGTTCAAACTTAAATTCATTTTTAAAACTAGGCAAAATATAATCATACAATTTAACAATATCACTATATACAACAATATCTTTCCTTGGTCTATCGCCACCGCGGTCAATTGATAATACTGATAAAAATTTATCTTTGTGTTTAGTTAAAATATCATAATCATTTTTATTATATTCAATTGCCCATTTGATAGCATTATCATACACTTCTTCTGCTGTCATTTTTGATATGATAGTTTTACTAATATCGTTGAGTTTGTTAAAGTCGAAAAGCGGATTGTTTAAACCGATTTTTTTCAGTTCTAGTGGAAAATCAAATAGGCTAATATTTGGATTATTCTTGCGCCACAATTCAAAATCACTATTAATCAAATTGAGCAAGTATTCTAGTACTGCATTTATTGGATAACCTTGCATTAAATAATATTCAGCTTTTGCTTCTGGATCTAAACGCTTACTAATCTTCCTAGGGTAACCATTCTCTCCTAGTTTACAAATATCAGGTGTGTGCGCATATCTAAAACGCTTAAAATTAAAAGCATCACTCAGCTCAAGATGCACAGGCAATGATTGGAACCATTCTTGTCCACGAATCACAACAGTTGTCCCCATTAATAAATCATCCACAACGTGCGCAAATGCGTATACTGGTATACCATTTGATTTAATAAGGACATCATCTTTCATATTTTCATGTAAGTCGCGCTTTCCCTTGATTTCATCATAAAATTCGTATGTTCTATCTGTACCTAAAGATTTTAATCGTAGTGCAAACGGTTTATTTAAACGAAGATTTTCCTTTATTTCATCAATGGACAAATCGCGACACACATCACGCTCTTCTATATCGCCAGTCGAATTTAATTTTTCTTCTCTTGATGCTAAAATCTCATCTTTGTTGGCACGTGGTGCACAAAAACACGGGAACGCTCTGCCAAGCCTTACCAATTCGTGTGCAAATGCGTGATAAATATCTAACCTTTTAGATTGAATATATGGTGCATAATTGCCAACCTCGCCAAGATTACCTAAATAACCTTCTTCCGCCTCTAACCCAAACTTCTTTAGCCACTGATACGCCATATTGCCTGCATTTTCTACTTCTCGCTTATTGTCTGTGTCTTCCAAACGCAAATAATATACTCCACCAGTCGTTCGTGCAATAAGTTTATGAATCAATGCTTGATATAATTGTCCAATATGTAAATATCCAGTTGGACTAGGCGCAAGTCGTGTCACTTCGCCCGCTTGCGTGCGCATTGGATATTTATTTAGATAATACGCTATATCGCGTGCATTTGGATATAGTAAGTCGGCAAGCATTTCGTTATTTTTATCCATCAATTTCTCCTAATATTTGTATCATTTCAGTCAAAACTGAATTAGTATTTTCTATCACTTGGGCACGATTTTTAATAATGTTAGCGCAAGTTTTTTCGTATTGCGTAGCATTTAAATCGGTTATAACTTCCAAATAAACTATACTATTTATTGCTTCTTCGTATAAAGGATAATCATTTTCCATCACTGACAAACAATTATATAAAGCCAATGAAGCGTTATAGAATCGTTCTTTTTGCGTGCTGTTGTTAATCTTATTCCCCAACGAATCATCAACAACATCATCAACAACGTTGATATTATTTTTGTAACTAGTATAATTAGTTGGCAAGTCAGCAACACTACCATCCGTAAAGTCATTTGACAAATTTGACCCTAAGATGTTCATCGTTATATAACTTTCTGTATAATTTGCGATATGGTTATTCAACCTACTATTTAAATGTATTACAACATTATTTGCATCAAAATCTTTTAATTCCGCATTAGCATAATTCGTGCTAGTAACAACCGCGTAATCGTAATACAATTTAGATAAATCATTAGAGAAGTTGATTGATGATTTATACAATTCATCATATGAATTAAATAAATTTTCTAAAGTCATCAAAGCATCTTCACTATTAACATCATTACCTTTACGCAATTTATCTCCAACAGCATCAATTGCAACGCTGGTCTTTTTTAAAGATACAACAAAATCATCCAAATCGCTTTTTATCTCATCTCGCACATCACGTGGTGCGTTTATTGAATTAGATGAACAAATATCAATATATGAATAAACAAATTTCATTGAATTGTCAAATAATGGATTATAAAAACTTGTTAAATATGAATATGGTGCAGTTGAATTGATTATTTGAGATAAATAATTTTCGCCATCATACACATAAATAGAATAGTCAAATTCAATACTATAATCAGTTAAGCAGTTAACATTCTCCATAGACTCAATAGAATTTTTATAATCTTTAAGCAAATTATCTAAATTGTATCCTGATTCATTATCGCAACCGACAAAAACAAGTCCTGAACAAGTCAAAACAAACGCTATTATTAAACTTAAAAATTTTCTTTTCATACTACATTCCTAAAATTTGTTTTATATAATAAGTTGCTTTTTCTACATTAGTAGAATCATTTGAAATACTATTAACAATTGATACATTTGTATACAAATTGTTAGCAAAATCCGATTTATCAACTTTGCTATATGCTTTTATAAAATTATTGTTCAAATATGATAAATCTCCACCAACTGCAGTTGTTGAACTGTCTATCATATTATTTATGAAGTTAAGTTTGCTGTTAAGTAAATTGATATTGTTTGAGTCTTTTATACTGACAAGATTGTTGTTTATGACTAAATGCGAAAAACTATCTATTGCAACGTTACAATAAAGCTCTATGATATCAAATTTAACATCAGAAGACTTATTTGATATCATATTACTCTTAATCTCTTTATTCATAAATTTAATCATATCGGCATAACTAGTTATATAATCTGCCAAAACTCTATAAATATTATTCGAACCTAAAACTTCATCAAAATCAGCATAAGGATTGTTTGATTTTGAATTGTATTCATCCACATTTTCGCTTAGCTTATCCCTAATTTTAATCGCATTGTCCAATCGCTTAACTATTTCATTATTATCAACATCATAGTCTAATGAGCACACCATATATGTATTGAGTATATTTAAAATTTCATCCAACTTTTCAGATGTCTCAATTGTCACAATCAAGTTATTATTTGCTAAGTCGTTCACTGCATAAATTTTATCATCCAATTCCACCTTATCTGCACCATTTAGAAAAGTTGAAATTGGCACAAATGCATCTTTTTGTGCAATAAGATTAGAATAAAATATATAACAAGTCCCGCCAATTGTGAGTCCAATTAAAACAAATATGGTAAAAAATTTTAGAAACTTTTTCATATTTTAATTATAATGCTTTGATCTAATAAAGTCAATTATTATTAAATAAAATAATCTTATCATCATATAATTTAATTAAATTTAAAATGTAACTCAATATATATTTGATTTAAATTATTTTTTGTGTTAGAATATTGATATGAAAAATTGTATTATTACGGGCGCAAGCGGAGATATTGGTAGAGAAATTGCAAAAAAAATGTATTCAGTAGGATACAACACTATTTTATTGTATCACAATAATGAAAAAGGAATTAAAAAACTTGAAAATGAATTAAAAAATGATAAGCTAACAATCTATAAATGTGATTTAACTAACATAAAATCCATTAAAGCTGTTGTTAATGATATCGAAGCAAAGTTTCACACAATAGACTGTTTAATTAATAATGCTGGCGTTTCGTTATTTAAGCAAATACAAGACACTAGTTCTACTGATTATGACTTAATTTTTGACACTAATGTAAAAGGTACTATATTTTTGATTAAGCATATATCTAAGTTGATGATTCATCAAAAATATGGTCGCATTATCAATATATCTTCTATGTGGGGTTCAGTAGGCGCTAGTATGGAGTCGCTTTATAGCGCTAGCAAAGGCGCAATCAACACATTGACAAAATCATTAGCAAAAGAATTAGGTCCAAGCAATATCACTGTAAACGCAGTCAGTCCTGGACTAATTGATACGAAAATGAATAAAAAATTGTCTATAGAAGCAAAGCAAGAAATCATTCAAGATACACCGCTTATGCGCATAGGCGAGCCAAAAGATGTTGCAAATCTTGTTGAATTTTTGGCAAGCGAAAATGCTAATTTTATAACTGGACAAATTATCAATGTAGATGGTGGTTATTCAATTTAATTATATTTGAACTTAAAAACAAACATAAAAAAAACAGGTAAACATTATCACCTGCTTTTTTTTGTAAAAAATTATTTTTGTTTCGTTTCTCTATTTAGCATTTCGCGTTCTGCGGATGCGTGTTCAACCAGCGCCTCGCCCACACACCAACTCGCTATCATATAACCAGTTGTCATAATTGAGATTAACGAAATAGAGATAAACAAATTAAAGAAATTAGTAGCAAGTCCATCCATACCAGAATTTATAAAATACAATACTGCCATAACTATGACCGCCAAAACAGACAATGCATATATGATTAATCCAGAAATTTGCTTACCTTCTTTTGTGTTAGTACACACAATGTCAAATATGATTGCACCTATCACAAAGCCTATCCAAATAAAATATACAATGCGTGTCCATAATGCAACATCTTTGATTATCAAACAATAGATAAAAAATCCTGCACTAATCAATGCTAGACTAATCAAAGTATAATACACTATCATTGATAAAATCCTTTTGTTATCTACACTCATACACCCTCCTATGAATATTTTTAGCATTTACCGATTTTTTATTCATAAGAATATTAATTTATTAAATAACAAAATCATTTATTATTAAAAAATTATTAAAAATTATTAAAAAATTGATAAAAATATTAAAAAAAATAGGAAAAATACCTATTTTTTTTAGTTTTTTAAATTATTTTTAATTTTTTTGATTTATTTTATTATTTATTTTAAATTTATTATTTTGCATTTTTTCAAATTTTGTATTAACTAATATTTTAAACAACTCACACGATGGCAGAATCAAAATTGATGCGATGATTACAATTAACCATTCTGAAAAATTTAAAAATTCTAAACCAAATAACGAATACATAAATGGTACACAACTGACGATAATATTAATTGCTAATGTCAGCAAAAAGCAAATATTAAATGTCTTGTTGTTAAAGATATTTTTTGTAAAAATACTATTGTTTGATTTGCAATTTAAACTATGCAACATTTGCATATAAATAATTGTAAAGAAAACCATTGTGCTTGCAATACTAGGTTGATAAAAATATATTCCAATTACATATACTGCCATAACAATAATTGTCTGCAAAATTGCCTGATATATTATCCCTACACCTGTTTTGCCACTAAACAATCCAGAATAACTATTTCTTGGTGGCGAGGTCATAATTTCACTTTCTACCTTTTCCATCCCTAATGCAAAAGCAGGTAAACTGTCTGTCACAAGGTTGATAAACAGCATTTGTGCAGGAACTAAAAATGTATATTGAGGAAAAAATGCTAGTGACAACAACATTCCAAACACTTCTACACAATTGGTTGAGATTAAAAATTGTAATGCTTTTTGAATGTTGCTATACACTTTTCGTCCTTCTTCCACCGCTACAACTATTGATGAAAAATTGTCATCTAACACTACCATATCTGCAACATTCTTAACAACATCTGTACCCGATTTTCCCATTGCTACGCCAATATCAGCAATTTTAAGGCTCGGTGCATCGTTGACACCATCTCCTGTCATTGCAACAATTTTTTTGTTTTTTTTAAAACAATCCACAATTCTAACTTTGTGCTCTGGACTTACACGCGCATAAACTGTATATTTGTTACAATTGCGACTCAATTCTGTGTCACTCATTTTATCCAATTCTTCGCCCGTTATAACCTCATTAATATTTTTGGCAATGCCCACTTCGTGCGCTATTGCAAAAGCTGTTCGTTTATGGTCGCCTGTTATCATTATAGGTTTTAATCCCGCTTTAAAACATTTTTCAACACTTGACTTTACTTCTGGACGCGGATTATCCATAAGACCTGCTAACCCCAAGAATATCATATCATTTTCTATTTCTTCGTGCGGGTTATATTCATCAAAACGCTTCATAGCAAAAGCTATCACTCGCAATGCTCTATCTGTCATCTCATCGTTAATTTTTTTAATTTTTTCTTGCACCTCATCTGTAAAAGGTAAAACTTTGTCTCCAATTTTAATGTATTTACATTTGTTAATTAATTTTTCTAACGCACCTTTTGTATAACTTTGGATTCCTTCTTCATTAACTATCACTGTCATCATTTTTCTAGTTGAATCAAATGGTATTTCGTGAATGACTTTTGTATCGTTATCCACAAATGGCTTAGCATATGTGTACAACGCAATTTCAGTTGGTTCACCAGTTATTTTATTATTCATAATTTTTGAATTGTTACATATCATCATACAGTTTATAAACGACTCAAAGCACGCTCCACTAGTGCAATTTTTCTTTTCATCTAAATAAGTCTCAACTACCTGCATTTTATTTAATGTAAGCGTACCTGTTTTATCTGTACAGATAATCTGACAACTACCCAAAGTCTCTACTGCGTGCAATCGTTTTATTATCACATTTCGTTTCGCCAATTGTTGAATTCCAAGTGCTAAAATTATCGTTATAACCGCTGGTAAACTTTCAGGTATTGCAGCGACAGCAAGTGACACTGAAATCATAATCGCATTCATTATACCATTTTTTGACACCAACTCTATTATTAATATTATCACACAAACCGCAATAACTACCCAAGTGATAATTTTACCGATTTTATCAATTGATTTTTGAAGTGGAGTATTTTCTTTTTTTGCATTAAAAACAACATTTGCAATTTTACCCATTTCTGTCGCTTTACCCACCGCCACCACTACGCCTTTTGCTTTACCACTAGTTACAGGGCAACCTGAATACGCCATATTTTTTCGCTCAGCTAAAAGTGTGTTTTTATTGCAAATATAATCCGCATTTTTATCAACTGGCACACTTTCGCCTGTCAATGAACTTTCATCACACAAAAAATTATTCGTCTCAATCAAACGAATATCCGCCATAACAATATTACCAGCTTCTAATTCAACAATATCGCCAACAACCAGTTCACTGCTGTCTATTTTATAAGTTACACCATTTCGTATAACTTTAACGCTGGTTTTGTTGTATTTTTGCAAGTCATCTAGACAAGCCTGCGCTTTACTCTCTTGCAACACACCAATCAACGCATTCATAACAACTATAAAAAGAATAACAAAACCTTCAAATAAGTCGGCAAATTCTCTATTCACGACAGCAACCACAATAGACACAACGGCTGAAAACAATAAAATCGCCACCATAATATTTAGAAATTGTTTAAAAAAGCGCTTAATGAATGACTGTTTTTTTGTTTTTTCCAGCCTATTTAATCCATTCTTTTTTAACCTAGCACGCGCCTCTTCACTAGTTAAACCATTTATATTTGACTCACATTTTTCCAATGCTTGTTTTGAACTAATTCTATACATATTGTAATTTATTGCTTGTCTCAATTAAATAGAACAAAATGATTTTAAATTATATTTAAAGTTAATATTATTTTTCGGTTATATTATAAACTATTTCTAAATACAAAAACCTCACACTCATATTTATACACAATCTGATAAATAATGAAAATTACATATTTTACTAAACGAATAATTTTTAACAAAATATCCACCAGACTATCTGGCGGTTTTAAATTACAAAAAAAATAGGTATATATACCTATTTTAATAAGCTACTATATATTCTGCAGACACATCTTTAATTTCAACTGGTTCATCCAAAATGTTTCCATCGCGAATTACTGTAAATAACAAATTATCCCCTTCTCGAACAGTCAATAGCAAATCTGCTAATTGATATGACCTATCTATCGTGTAGGTTACATTATTAATTGTCAGTTCTGTAATAATATCATCCACTTCAAATTTGTCTTTTGCTATAGAATCTGACAATATTGATACTATTTTTAGATTGTCTTTTATAGTAATACTACCATCAATTTCATCATATATCGCACTGCTATTTTCTATAGTGTATTGGATACCTAATTCAAACTTATTTAATCCATTTGTTGAACTATCACCATCTTCATAATAATAAATAATATTATCCGCTACTTTCGTTATGTTATCATAAGGCAATGCGTATGCCATACCCTCAATCACAGTCCCATCAGAAGTGGTTAACGTTTTTGAATTGACAACACCTATCAATTCGCCCTTGCTGTTGAATGCTCCGCCACCTGAATTGCCACCATTGACAGAAGCATCAATTCGCATAACCCTATAACTTTTTAGATTTGATGATTCTATTTCTAACGAAATGTATTCACTATCAACTGAAACTATACCTTTTGTTACACTTGTTCCTGCACCATCAGAATTTCCTATTGCGTACACATCATCGCCAACTTTATAGCCATCAGCAATATCAACCGCGCGTGTATCTTCATTGTTTATTGTTAAGTCAGTAGTGTTTACTTTTAATATTGCAATATCATAATCAATTGAACCGCCAATATAACTAGCGTTTACATAATCCCCCTCAAAATGCCAAACTTTTTGTTCGTCTTTATAGATTGATTTATCAACACCATATTGATAAATTTTTATTGTATCCGCAATGCCATTTAACGCTGTGCTTTCTTCACTATAAACAACGTGATAATTCGTGATAATATAACTATAATCATCTGTCATTTTATAAACAAATCCCGCACCACATCCTAATGCTGTTGTTTCTGCACCTATATAACTTGGTTTAATTGTAAATTTTGAATACACTTCTACCATTGACAACAATGCTTTGTTTATTGCTTGAGTATCTGTTGTATCATCTATTTCAAATGATAGATAATCTTTTAAAAACGCATTAAATCCTTCATTGCTATTCTCATACAAACCGCGTTCAACACAAGCCGAAAATATACCTTCGATATCAACATCTTCGGCATCCTTGCCATTCTCGACCGTGAAATTAGTTGTTTTGCCATTCGAATAATACACAGTGTAAACCGCACTATCCCCTATTTCTGATGTCTTTTCTATGCCTGTTACATACGACTCTAAACTGCAACCAGACAACATCCAACAAAGTGGTAAAACTAATATTATTAGTAAAAAACTTTTAAATTTTTTCATATTCACTCCATATGATATTTTATTACAACTTGTAAATTATATAAATAATTATTGTATTTTTTTATAAATACAATGTATATTTGTATTTTATAATAAATACAAAATTTTATCAACTAAATTAAAACCAATCTAAAATTTACTCGTAAAAATATGATAATTGACAAATTAAATCTTTATCGTTAATATCTAAAAATTTTAAGCCTGTCAATTAAAACTTTAATATTTTATTCCCCTAATAGACAATTTTAATCTTTAACTTATGTTTTATAATGCAAATTAAACATAAATCAAAAAAACTGACATTATATTTTACTAATAGCGAACTTTTTTTAAAATAAAAAAATTTTTAATTTGAACTTTAAAAAATTTTTACTCTGCAATTTTAAAAAAATTTTTTTAACATTAAAATATCTTGACAAAATATTAATTAATGATTATACTAAAATTGTTTTTTCATTAACATTAAGCACTATTCGAAATATTTAAATATATAAAGATGGGTATAAATTATCAATTTCCATTTAGAACACTTCTGCTCAGTAGACAACCTTGATAAGATAAAATTCTCCACGCACAACAAAAACCAACTTAAAACACAAACCCCATAATACTAATGTAGCTCAATCGGTAGCGCACCAATTTAGTAATTTTAAAATAGCCAAAATTTGCACTTCAAAAATCACTCAAAAATTTAATAAAATCACGTATGCTGATGTGGCACAGTCGTTAGCGCACCGCCTTGGTAAAATAAAAAATAGCAAATTTTACCACTTAAAAAACAATAAAATTTAACTCAAAAACTGAATATGCTAATGTAG
>CASFFJ010000071.1 GCA_949293915.1 uncultured Christensenella sp. | reverse complement strand
AGTATGAATAAAAATAGTTTTATGTCTGGTGCTGTGATTTTGTCAGTAGGAAGTGTGCTTGCAAAAATTTTTAGTGCCATTTATCGAATAGGGCTTACACGTATATTGGGTGGCGAAGGTATTGGTATTTACCAACTGATTTTTCCACTGTATTCGCTTTGTGTGGTTTTAGCGACAGCAGGACTACCTATGGCAATATCAAAAATAATTGCGAAACACCCAAACAGTGAAAAAGTGATTGTGAAAAATTGTATGATGATTGCAATACTTATTTCAGTTGCGCTAAGTGTGGCATTGATTTTGTCAAGTAAAGGTTTAGCGATTTTGCAAGGTGTACCAGAAATTTATAGTTGTTATATAATCTTAGCACCGACACTGATTCTTGTTGCTGGCAGTAGTGTACTGCGTGGATATTTTCAAGGCAAGCAAAATTTTATGCCAAGTGCGATATCGAATATTGTTGAGCAGTTTATAAAACTAACGGTAGGTCTTGTTGTGAGTTTTGTGTTGCTAGAATATGGGTTAATGTATTCAATAATTGGTGCAATGGTAAGCATTGTTATTAGTGAGATTTTTTCGATTATTATTTTAATAATTTACTACAAGCGAACTGCTAAGACCAGCGAATATGTTAAGGTAAATTCAAAAGAGTTATTATCTGACATTTTGCCAATAACAGCGACAAATATTATTTTGCCAGTTGCATCTTTTATTGATAGTTTGTTGGTTATCAACTTGTTATCATTAAATTTTACTAAAGATATGTCAGTGTTTATGTATGGGTTAGAGAGTGGTGCAGTGTCCAGTTTGGTCAGTCTTCCTACAATTTTTTCGTTTGCTATTGCCAGTGTGATTTTGCCAAATCTAGCAAGTAAAGATGAAAATCGCAATCAAAATTTAAGTCTAGCAATCAAAATTGTCCTTATAATCAGTATTCCTTGCGTATTAGCGTTTATTTTGATTCCAGACAGATTGATACAATTATTGTATTCAAACAAACTTAATGGTTATGGTGTAGAGGGCTTAAATATTGCCTATCGACTATTATCAATATCTGGCTTAGGAGTAGTGTTTTTGACTATAAACCAAGTGTATTCAAGCAGTTTGCAAGCAGTCGAAAAGCGCTATGTTACGGTTAGAAATTTATTGATTGGTGTGATGGTAAAATTTGTGATAGAGCTTGCATTTATGCCAAGTGTCGTTATAAATATTTATTCGCTAGCGATAGCAAATACTGCTTGTTATGTAACTATGATGGCATTGAATCATTTTGAAATCCGCGATAGTTTTAATTTGCGATTAGGGTATGATTTTGCTGGTAAACTAATTTTATCTAATAGTGTGTTAGTTATGATGTTATTAGGAGTGTTGGCGCTATCTAATAGTTGGGTAAATAGTTTACTTGCGATTTTAATTGCCGGGTTGAGTTATTTGTTCTGTTTATGCAAATTTAAAATTTTTAACAATGTCGATATTGCTAGTTTAAAATATAAAATTAGATGATTAAATTATTTATTTTTGTCAATCATTTGCATAGGAGGATTAAAATGAATAAAACTGAATTTGTAAATGAAGTTTATCAAAAAACTAAATTGACTAAAAAAGATTGTAAATTATGTATAGATGCATTTATAGATGTGATTAGAGATGCATTAAAGAGTGGCGAGAGTGTGACCTTATCTAATTTTGGTAAATTCAAAGTGAGCGAGCGAAAGACAAAATCAATGTATAGTTTTAAGACTAAACAAACCGAACTAATAGACAAACGCAAGACACCAATTTTTAAAGCAAGTGATAATCTAAAACAAAGTGTAAAATAAAAAAAACAATAAAAATTTACAAAATTTTTAATTTTTGATGTAAAAAATCAATATTTTTGTAATATTAATATTATTTTTTATAAAATTGTGTTCTATGATTATTTTGTTTACAGCAAAGACAGTATTTAATTGTCTTTGTTTTTTCGTTTTGTTTTGAAAAATGATTGAATAAGATTTAAATTTTCATTTTCAAAATCACGGTTGTGTATAATCTCAATATTGTGGTTAACGCTATGGTTTAAATTGAATTTACTAAAACCTCCATTGTTGGAATCTTTTACGGCGTAATGAATTTTTTTAATTCGTGCGTTCATAATTGCTCCTGCACACATTGGGCAAGGCTCAAGTGTTACGTAAATCTCACAATCGTTTAATCTCCACGATTTTAATTTTTTGCAAGCACGTTCAATAGCGATAATTTCCGCGTGCTGTGTAGCAATTTGGCTAGTTTCACGCTTATTGTAAGCACTAGATATAATAATGCCATCTTTAACTATGACGGCGCCTATTGGTACTTCGCCTATCGAGTTTGCTTTGTAGCCTAGTAATGTAGCCTTTTTTAATGGATTCATTATTTTTCTCCTTTGTCAATTTTTGCACATTTGGTAGGGTAAAGTCAATCTCTTCGGCGTATTTTTTTGCTTCATCTAGTGCGACAAGTGGGACATCTTTGTTGCGTTCAAAAATTTCAGGTAATGTTTCTACCCCTAGTGGATGAGTTAAATTTGCATCACCCACTTCTATGGTATATGCCGGAATTTTTAATGTGTCGATACACCAATCTTTATATCCACCAGTTGAATTTTCAGTAAAAATCAGTGGATAACCAGTAAGTTCACTAAGTGTTTCGCCAATTGATTGGTCACGCGCAATATTTTCGCTCGATTCATTCTCAAATCCGTAATAAATTACGTTTCCTTTTGTGTGATAAGAAATGGTTAAGAGTGGTTTTGTGCGTAAAGTGAAATTGATTAAACTTTGCACCTCACGTTCGCTGTTTGGATAAAAACCTACAAAATTTTCAGTATTAGGGCAGAATACATTTTGTGCGCCACCTCCCCAGTCCGCATCAAAATTGGTGTTTAAATCAACAAGGTTAATATTTGCTTTGTACTGTGAAAAATTTTGACTGTTATTGTTTGCCATAATCAGATAATTTCTAGTTATTTCGCAGTCTACTGAGTTGATTCCATCAAGGACGATTTCTGCTCCATCAGGATTGACTAAAAAGATGAAATAAATTCCACCATTTTTAACCAAATCGTTATTATGTAGATACCTAACTTGCTCAACCAGTAATAAACTAGTGATGTATTCGCGTGCGTGAATACCTGCTTGAATTAAAATTTGTGCGCCTGAATAGTCACCTAGATGCGTTGCTAAGATATTTTTGCCTAATACAGATTTGCCTGCGTTAAAAAATTCCACGCCTTCTTCTTGAAGTTGTAGAATTTGATTTATTAATTCTTGATATGTCATAATCACCTCTTATTTGTGATATGAAATATTATTAATAATTGTGAAAGCACGATATAATTGTTCGAGCAAAATCACGCGCATAAGTTGATGAGGAAAGGTTAAGTATGAAAAAGAAATTTTTTCATTTGAAATATTTTTTATACTGTCGTGTAAACCATTTGATGCTCCTATAATAAAACTGATTTCACTATTTGTTAATGAAATTTTTTTTATTTTATTTGCAAAATCAGTGCTGGTTATAGCGCCACCTTCTACGCATAGTGCAATAACATATCCTTTTAAATATTTTTCAATAATGGTAGCATCTTTAATTAATGCTTGCTCTATGCTTTTATTAGAATTATCATATGCTACATTTTCTTTTAATTCAATAATTTTTAGTTCGCAAAATCTAGTCAAACGTTTAGAATATTCATCTATTGCTTCTTTTAAGTATTTTTCTTTAATGTCGCCCACTGCTATAATATTTATTTTTATCATAAAATCCCCCAAATGAATGATGAAATAGTAACAAGTGCGCCCAATACCACACTCGATATGAGGAAGATATTATCGATAAAAGAGTATTTTACGCCATTAGCGATTGAAAAAGTTGTTTTACTATCTTGAATAATTTTGTTTGCAATGGTTATTTTTTCTTGAGCTTCTTCTATTGGAATGTGTTCAAGTTTTAATTCGTTTATCATTCGTTCAGCTGTTGTTTTTGCGTGTTGTATAGCAAGTCGTTTTGTTAGTAAATGGTATAAGTAAATCAGTAAACCTATAGAAATAGTTGATGCTAAAACGTAAAGAGTTATATTGCTCAAAAAATATGTTTCCAAATTATTAACGAAACTAGCAAGTGGCCACTCTAGATAATAGCCATAATAGAAGTATAATGATAAAAAGTTATTAATAAAATGGATGATTATGCTCGGATAAATACTATCAGATATAAGTGCCACATATCCTATCAATCCACCCAAAATTGTGGCGTAGAAAAATTGGTTGATATTGAGATGTATTAAGCCAAACAAAATGGATGAGCAAAACAGCGAATATCTAACATTTCCACATTTTTTACCAGCATTTAGCATTATACCCCTATGCAAAAATTCTTCACAAAAAGCTGGGAGAATAGAGGATAATATAAATTCTTTTAACAGTAATTCATAATTGAGCGTAATTGTATTGCCAGTGCCAATATTTTCGTAGCCAAACATAGCGATTAGACTTTGAAAAAATGTGGATATAAAGGTATTTAAAAAGTACAGAACTATACCAATTAGTATACTGGTGCCTAGCATACCTAAACTTATTTTTTTGAATCCTGTATCAGTAAAAGTTTTTTTAACATTCTTTGATACAAATAATGTATATAATAGTAACGGAATAGCGAACATTACCACTATTTGTATTAGAAATGATGATAATATATCGCTTGTAAATACACCAAGATAACCAAGCGCAAAAACTATTGCAACTAGAAAAATTGCAATGAAATATATTAAATTTAAATAGAATATTTTTTTATTTTTCATAGTGAACTAATTAGGTTAATTATCCAAAGGATTATCATTATAGTAAAACTTGTTGCCAAGAAAATGGCTTCTTGTTTTGTTATTTTGATTTGTGTTTTTATATGAATTTTTTTTATAAATATGCTTATAAATACGAGCCATACTGTTAGTAGCACAAAAGCAATTAAAATGTACGACCAATGGTTGAATACTAACGGGATGTTAAAATAACTTATTGTGAGTGATAAGAAATTATTAATGGCGTGCATTATAATAGTATATAATATGTTGCTTTCTTTGTACATTATGCCACTAAGCAAAATTCCAAAAAGGACAGGATAGATGATTTGTGAAATGGACATATGGAATATTGCAAACATTGCACTAGTAACCATTATCGAAATGCGTTTACCACATTTATTTAAACCAGATTGAATAACTCCACGGAAGAGTAACTCTTCACACACTGCAGGTAATAAGCACAGTGAAATTAGCGAGATAAAATAATTGGTTGTTGTTAAATCATAAGGAATTGTGTTTATTGGTATGTTAGATTTAATTAACAAATTATCAAAACATACAATAATAGGGTAAAGTGCAAAAAATGATATAATAGCTATCATTGAGTAAAAAAGAATTTTTTTTGTATTAGGTTTTGAGAATGTCTTAAATTCATAATTTTTTTTGCAGAACAAAAAGCATAAAGTCATACCTAAATACAATGCCATTGCACATATTAGATAACCAACTGCTGTACTGAAAAATAATTCTAAGTCAGTTGTGTTATATCCTAAGACTGCGCCAATAACAATAGCAAAAATATTTATGATTAGTACAAATAATTGGCAGATAAAAAAACTTGCCACAAACATACTAGAAGAAGTATTGATGCTTAATTCTTTTTTATTCATATTTATATTATACATAAAAATATAGATTTATCAAAATAATTTTCTCAATTGATTAAATATTTAATTAAATTTTGTCAATAAATGAGCGTAAATCACATATCTATTAATATGGAATATTTAATTTATGATAAATCAATAGATAAAAAAACTTTATTAAGTCACAACATATTAATAGATGCTAAAAGTGATGTAGCAAATGGCGTTAAAATATCGCCTAATGTTTGCATTGTTTCTAGTGTGGTTGGTGAAGAATGTGTGTTGCGTGGTAACACTACAATAATTAATTCAACTATTGCAACTAATTGTAACGTGTCATCTAGCGAGATAGAGGATTGCACGATTGGTAGCGGATGCGATATAGGACCATTTGCACATATACGTAAAAATAGTGCGCTGGGGAATAATATTAGAGTTGGTAATTTTGTTGAGATAAAAAACTCACGTATTGGAGATGGTACAAAAATGGCGCATTTAAGTTACATAGGTGATGCTGAAATAGGTGTAGGATGCAATATAGGTTGCGGGGTAGTGTTTTGCAATTATAATGGAAAAATTAAACAAAAAACAAAACTAGGGGATAAGGTTTTTGTTGGCTCTAACTCAAATCTTGTTGCACCATTAATAATTGGTAGTGGAGCGTATATTGCGGCGGGAAGCACTATAAATAAAGATGTTCTGGATAATGAATTTGCGATAGCGCGTGAACGCCAAACAAACAAAAATAATTTTAAAAATCCTTTTTTAGAGTAAAAAAACAGCAAATTTTTAATTTTTTTGCTGTTTTTTGTAAAAAATGTTATTTTTTTAAAAATTTTGTGTATTCGTTAAAAATTTTGTCTGCTAATTCTTCAGGTGATAAATTGTCGCTAGAAATTACAAAATCATAATTGTCAAGATTTAGATTATTTAGATTATACAGCATTGTATATCGTAAGTTTTCAGTCTCCCACCTATGCTGTAAATGTGCGATTGCTTCATCAATGTTTGATACCTTTTCAGTTTCGCGATTAGCAGATATTAAGCGTTCGCCAGCAATTGTCCAATCTACATCAATAAACACTTTAAATGAATTGGGGATAAAGTGCCAAGCGAGACGAGAATCAAATACTATATTTTCATTAGCTCGTTCGATGCCAATTTCGCGAGTTTTTTCATCTACAAGTTTATCATATTTTTTTATAAGGTCAGTGTTGTTGTTAAAATTAATGAAATCGTTATAACCTTCTTTTTTTGCAAATTCGCGCATAATGTCCCCAACGCAAATATAATCAAACTTATATTTTTCACAAAATATTTTACTTATTGTGCCTTTGCCACTACAAGGCTTCCCTGTAATTGTTATTATCATTAGTTTCCCTCAATAATTATATAATCACTATTCTTGTCATCTATATCATCATTTTGACTTTGTTGATTTTGATAATAATTAAGTTCGTTTTGTAATTTGCTGATTTGTTTCTCTTGACTATCAATTAGCGATTGTTTTTTATTGATAGAAATGATTTGAATAACAGAGCAAATAAGCAGTCCAACAACTAAAACAACTGCTAAAATAATCAATGATTTAATTTTTGTTTGACTTAGTTTCATAATTATTTTTATTATAACAAATATTTTTAAAAATGACAACTAAATTTTTAATTGTTTTATAACTCCAAAAAATTCCAAAAATTGTAGTTAATAGTAAAATAATAGAAAAATTTCCAAAATTAAAAAAATTTATAAAAATTACAAAAATAATAGAAATAAATAAGAAAAATATTGAAATTATCATATTTTTTCTAATTTTATTTGAAATTTTTAATATTTTTTTGAAAATATTTTTTATTTTTTTAAATTTATTTTTTTGATTTTTATTTAAATTAATTTTGTTAGCAATTTTATTGCGATTATTTAGTAAATCTAAAAAATAATAAATAATACCAAAAACAATTCCTAAGAATAGAAAAACAAAAAGACTATTGACTTGGTTAAATGTTGAAAATATCATTTAAATAATTTCCTATAAAAAGGTT
>CASFFJ010000070.1 GCA_949293915.1 uncultured Christensenella sp. | reverse complement strand
TATTACGAAGCACAACTAGATTAATTTTGGTAGGAGACAAAGACCAACTGCCAAGCGTAGGCGCAGGTAATGTATTGCGTGATTTGATTGAATGTGGCAAAATACATACCACTCATCTTATTAACATTTATAGACAGAGTAATGATAGTTTAATTATAACAAACGCACATTTAATTAATAATGGCAAAATGCCTATAATTGATAATTCTAGCAAAGACTTTTTCTACGAAGCGGGCAAAGACCTTGTTGCAAATAGCGAAACTATCATCGACTTGGTATCATCTCGCCTACCAAAATATTTTAATATTCCATCTAATCAAATTCAAGTATTGGCGCCAATGAAAGCTGGACCGTGCGGAATAGATAATTTAAACAAGCGCTTGCAAATGACAATTAACCCTTATTTTAGCGGTGCCGAAGTTGATAACGATTTTACTAAATTCCACGTAGGCGACAAGGTTATGCAGATAATCAATAATTACGAAATGACTTTCATTAAATATGAACCAAATGGAAAACTACAGGAAGGAACAGGTGTATTTAATGGCGATATAGGATATATCACTAATATCGTTCAAGACACACAAGAATTAACTATTCGTTTTGATGATGGCAAAATTTGTCAATATGCGCGTTCTGATTTATATCAAATTACACTTGCTTACGCCATCACAATTCATAAAAGCCAAGGCAGTGAATTTGACTGCGTAATAATACCATTAGTTCCCGGTTCGCCAATGATAATTACGCGTAACTTGTTATATACAGCCATAACGCGTGCAAAAAAAGGTGTCGTATTAATCGGTAGCAAACAGACACTTGCGCGTATGATTTATAACAATTATACAGCGAAACGCTACACCTTACTTAAGGACTTTTTGACAGAAGAATTTAATGAAAATAATTAATTTTTCGAATACTAATGCGTGTTTTTATTATATAATTGCTTTGCGAATAAAAAAATCACTGACAACTCAGTGATTTTTTAAAAAGCATAAGAATTATTTAAGCTCAACAACAGCACCTGCTTCTTCAAGAGCAGCTTTAAGAGCATTTGCTTCTTCAGCAGGAACATTCTCTTTAATATTAGATGGAGCACCTTCAACAAGGTTCTTAGATTCCATCAAACCTAAACCAGTTGCTTCACGAACAACCTTAATGACTGCCATTTTGTTAGCACCCATATCTTTCAATACAACTGTAAATTCAGTCTTTTCTTCTGCTGATGAACTAGCTTCACCTGCCACTGCTGGACCAGCCACTACTGCAGCTGCAGCGCTAACGCCGAATTCTTCTTCAAGCGCCTTAACTAAATCGTTAAGTTCAACAACAGACAATTTTTTGATTTCTTCAATAAATTCTTGATTTGTCATAATTTTCTCCTTTTTTTAATTTGCTTTACGCTATTAGTCTTATTTTTCTGCGATTGCTTTTAATGCACGAGCAAGACTTGAAACTGGTGCATTGAGGACATATAGTAATTGAGCAACAAGTTGTTCTTTTGATGGTATAGATGCAAGAGTGATAACTTCTTTTTCATCAATTGCTTTGTTGTTACAATAGCCAGCCTTAATTGATAATTTTTCGCAATCATTCATTATTTTTTTAATCAATCGAGGCGCGCTTGTTTCATCTTCGCCAAAAGCAAATGCGGTTGTACCATTTAAAGCATTATCTAATCCTGTAATACCCAATTCATCACAAGCTCTCTTAAATAAAGTGTTTTTGATAACTTTATAGGTAATATTGTTATCTCGCATCTCTTTTCTAAGAGCGGTATCTTGCGCAACTGTCATACCTCTGTAATCAACTAAAACTATTGATTTTGATTTCTCAATCAAACTCTTAATTTCGTCGACTGCAATCTTTTTTGCTTCTAAGTTTGCTGACACTTTAATCCTCCTTATGCTTTATAGTAAATAAAAATTCCTTTCGCCATAGACAAAAGGAACACAATCGACATTATCCTTTTTCTCTCCTACACAAGGACACATACGCATTGCGTTGTGAATTATGCTTTTAGCACTTGTGGTCTTTGGCTAGAACTCTCATTTAACTTTGCTTATTATACCCTAAACCAAACATAATGTCAACAGTTTTTTGAAAATTTTAAAAAAACTGGATAAATTTAGTTTACTTTACATATATTTAAAATTTTTCCTCAACTATTTCATAAAAAATCCAAACAATGACTTTCGCGATAATTGTCGCTTGCTTTTGCAATTGCATCAATAAGCCTACCTTGAATATATTTAATATCAGTAATTATACTTTCATCTAAACCTTCAGCATCTTTTAATAATTTTTCACAATGTTTTAAATACGTTTGTGCACGTTCATACATATTTACCGGCTCTTCACTTTTAAATAATTCTCTAGGGTAATCATTGTAAGCATACGAACGGGTTTCGCCTTTATTATATACGTAACTAATAAAGTTTAATTTTGAGATGAATTTTCTCATAATTACATAATGCTCATAAAACCCTATAATTCGTTTATATAATTTATTTTCACTAATTGCATTTAGTTGCGGTTGAATCTCTTTAATAGTATCATCGAATATATCTTTTGTACCAATTCCACAATCTTGCAAGAGTATATCAAACAAGTCAATAAGTTTACAACCAGCGTAAAGTTGTTGTGGCCTTGCCTCTTGTTTGAAACTTTCCATCTGTTCACTATCTGTCATCTTTGCATCTAGTTTAATATAACCATATTTTGATTTTTCACACAAAGCAAATATTTTTATAACATCAATATCTGATTTGTTGTCATTTTTTTTCATTGTTTTTAAATCAAGTACATTTTTTACTGGCAAACATCCTTCCAACGCATAATAACACGCCCAGGCAAGCATTGCTCGCGAATGTAGCTTTTTAACTGTACTTGATTTATAAGCTTCACTTTTAATAAACGAACGTGGCTTGTGATATGACTTATCAAGAAATACATAACGTGACTTAGAGCCTAACTTGTATTGGTCATCCAAATCATTTTCAGCTTTTTTCATTTTTTCAATATCGTAATTAAAATAATTTTTATCAAATATTGTGGGATCGCTACATTTTAAAAAATCAGGTATTTTTTCAGTTGAATATAAAAGATCAAATTTTATTATGAATCGACTCATTGACCATTTCAAAAACGTAAAAGTGCTAGTCGAATAATAACGCAATGCCTCCCAATCCCACCATTCTCTTGAGCTTTTATAATACTTATCGCGATTTTCAATATAAAAATTTATATCAAATTCTTTATTTTCTTCCAATGTATTTTTAAAGTCCATGCAGTACTCTCTCCCGACAATACTTTACCACATAATCACAGCATTTTCAATATGTTTTAGAAATTTTCTAAAAATATCAAAATTTTTAATGATTTTTAAATTTTTATTGAAATTTTTGATTTTTAAAAAAATTATTGAAATTTATATTGTTTATTTATATTAAAATTAAACTATTTTAAAATTATTTAAGAATATTATTTTATTAATTTACTAATTCTTCCACCACCATAACACATACCATCTTGCGCATACAACACAGCAAATTGTCCTATGGTCACAGCGCGTTGAGCGACATCAAAACGTAACTCAAGATTGCCATTTTCAAGGATATGAATATGCACAGTTTGGTCTGGCTGACGATAGCGCAGTTTTACAAAGCAATCAAAATCATTTGTCAGTTTGTCAGTAATCCAATTAAAATCGGTCACAATACAACCAGTTGAATACAATTGTTGCGTATCTCCACAACTAACAATTAAGCTATTAGTCGCAACATCTTTATCTACAACAAACCACCTATTGTCCGCATAGCCACGTTTGCCACCAAGATTAAGTCCACGCCTTTGTCCAATCGTGTAATACATAACGCCATCGTGTTCACCAATTATATTGCCATCCAAGTCTTTTATTTTGCCTTTTTGTGCAGGCAGATAATTTTTTAAAAACTGTCTAAAATTGCGCTCGCCAATAAAGCATATCCCAGTGCTGTCTTTTTTCTCTGCAGTAACCAAGCCCAATTTGCTAGCAATTTTTCTAACCTCAGTCTTGTCAATATCCGCAAGTGGAAAAAGTGTTTTATTAAGCTGGTTTTGATTTAATTGATTCAAGAAATATGTTTGATCTTTGTTCTTGTCAAATGATTTATATAAATACGCTTTACCATTTCTATCTACACGTTTGCAATAATGCCCAGTTGCAATATAGTCCGCGCCAAGTCTCAAAGCGTGTTCTAAGAATGGACCAAACTTTATCTCTTTATTACACATTACATCTGGATTTGGCGTATAACCTTTTTTGTACTCATCGAGAAAATATTCAAAGACTCGTTCTTTATACTCTTTAGCATAATTCACAGTGTAATATGGTATACCTATTTTGTCTGCAACACGTTTAACATCCTCAAAATCTTGCTCAGCAGTACAATTACCATTTTCATCCGTTTCTTCCCAATTAAGCATAAATAGTCCAATGATATTGTATCCTTGCTGTTTCAATAGATACGCTGCTACACTGCTATCAACACCGCCACTAAGGCCAACCACAACTGTTTGCATTTTCGCTCCTTTTTAGCTTTTATAAATAATTAAAAAATTTTTTATTATTTATTTTTATTATATTTTCATTATTATTTTTATTTTTTGTTATTTTTTTAATGTTTTTCTATTTTTTTTCTTATTTTTAATGTTTTTTTAAATTTTTATTTCATATTTTTAACTAATTTTTATTAATTAAATTTTAAATTGTATAAAAATATTTAATTGACTATTTTTTATTATAAGGCAAACTTACTGGAATTTTAAATTTATTGAAACAAACTTTAACAATATCAATTATCCACAATATAATAACCGCACCCCAGACAAGATACAAGATATAAAACAGCTCCCAAAACAGATTAACCGAACTAATAGTTAGACTTGTCGTGATTATGGAATATGCTACGCCTATCATAAAAAATACTGTATAAAAAATTGCTTTTTTCCATCTACCCACATAATATAAATGAGCACCTAAAAATCCTAAAAAAATCGTCAACAATGTTAATTTTAGTCTATTGACGTCAGTTGGACAGCCTTTTCGCATAAGCACTCTAGCTTTTTCTCCCTTACTTATGGCATCTTTTGCCTCTAAGTTTGTCGCCATATCAAATTTAGTATAATTAAGACTACAATTAGGACAAATAATTCCCGATTTAGCGGTTCTAAAATTACATCTTGGACATTTCTTATAATCAAATCTTTGTTTAATATTCATATTTAAATTATAGCACATTATTTTAGTTTTGTATATACATTAAACGAAATTTTATTATATCTTATTGATTTATATTCGTTAGTTGTAATCGAATAATCAATATTTAAGTTCATTATAATTAACGCTGAATATCTTAAATAAAATTTAATAAAATCTTTAAAAAAATACTTTTTTTAAAAAAACTTTGAAGTTTTATCAATTTTACTAGATTTTTATTTTTTTTTGCGTTATATTATTTATAGGAGAGTTTGTTATGTTAATTTTATCTTGCGACCACGCTGGTTATGATTACACACAAAAATTAATGAAATATTTTGATAGCAAAAATATTGAGTACAAGTATATGGGACCTAGCACACTTGACCCAGAAGATGACTATCCAGATTATATAATACCTGCCAGTAGCGAGGTTTTAAAAGATAAAGACAATATAGGTATATTTATGTGTGGAAGTGGTATTGGTGCAAACATTGTTGCAAATAGGCATAAAGGCATACGCGCAGTGTTAGCCAATGATTACACTTTAGCATATCTAGCGCGAAAAGATGAAGATGCAAATGTATTGACAATAGGCGCTAGGCTGATCAGTTTCCGCACGGCAATTAAAATTATAAAAGTGTTCTTAACAAGCGAGTTTGAGGGTGGACGTCACATTAGGCGAATTAATAAATATTAAAGGTATCAGTCTAAATTTAACAATATTTTGAATAATACCACTTTTATCTTGATGCAAATTTTAACATTTAACATATTTAAGTTATTTAAAAAATTAATATGTGTTTTATAAAATAGAGAAATATAATTTCTTTATTTTTTTAATTAAATAAATATCTTTGACAATTTTTATTCGTGATATTTATTATTTAC
>CASFFJ010000069.1 GCA_949293915.1 uncultured Christensenella sp. | reverse complement strand
TGTGTGCCATACCAAGATATACTTGTCCCGCCTTTAATTCTTCAGGGAAGCGTTCTTCAATTTCTTTTCTAGTTGCAGAAATCATTTTTGCTTTGGCTTGGCGCATTGACATAACTTTTGCATACGCATCTAACTTTCCGCCGTGAATTTGAAGAATTGGTTTAATGTTTAATAGTGTACCAATCGCGGCAGCAGCAGGGGTAACTCTACCACCTTTTTTCAAATAGCGTAAAGTGTCAACCGTGATATACACACCACAATCAGTTTTGTATTTTTCAAGATAATCTTTAATTTCTTTTGCGGACTTACCTTTATTAATCAAGTATCTTGCTGTATACATATCAATTTTGTTCATATAAGAAACACGCTGATTATTGACAACGAATACACGACCATCAAACTCATCTTGATGACTGGCATTGATAGCGGAATTGCACGCTTCACTAAGACCGCTAGACAAAATGATATACACAATTTCAGTGTGAGTTTTTAAAAGTTCACGCCATTCATCTTTAATAACCTCAATGCTTGGCTGAGATGTGCTGACATCTGTATTTTTATCTTTAAGATAAGCGTAAAAGTCCTCATAAGTCATTGTCTTGCCTTCATAGTATTCTTCGCCATTTACAATAAAAGATATTGGTATAATAGCGTCTGGCTTAATAATATCTAAATCTTTTTTAGTATAAAATGCTGAATTATCTATTGCTAATGCAACTTTTTTCATTTTAATTCTCCTTTTTGTAATTTTCAACAAATGTTCATTTTTATTATACAATATTTTTTTTAAGAATCAAACCAAATATTCAAATTTGTGCTAAATTTTTAGAAATAAAAATTATTTATTGACATTTCTTGACAAAAGTGTTGATAATCTTTAAAATATATCGTATGGAAAAAGTAGAATATAAAAACGCGATAAAAAACAGAAAGAAAATGGCATCTGCATTTTTGAAACTGACGATAGAAAAAGAAAAGTTTACAGTAACAGATCTTGTTAAGTTGGCAGGGGTTAATCGTGGCACCTTTTATTTGCATTTCAAGTCACTAGAAGATGTTGGTCAATTGATAGAGAATGAATTAATAAATAATTTTAAAGTTTTAGAAGATGAGTTCAGAACGTGCGACATTGATCAAACACCCGAAATTATTATGCACAAGTTAAATGACTTGCTTATTAAAGATTTGGACTTTTATAAAATGATAATTTGTTCAAAACATTCTAATACTTTTATGGAAGGTATACGAACTAGCATTATCAAATCAATATCAAACAATTTTAAAGTTATGCGATATGTTACTGATTATAATAAATTCAAAACGCTAGTTGAATATGTGACTGGCGGAGTGATAGCAATCTACAAAGCGTGGTTTAACAATCTAATTGAATTTAATTTGACAGAGATGACAGATTTTTGTAGCAATTTAATTAGGACAGGATTGAAAGGATGTATTAATTATCAATGGAAGTAGAGATTGTAGATTTAGGGATGTTTGGCGAGGGTGTTGCAAATCTGGATGGTAAAATAATTTTAGTGCCAAACGCTTTATTAAATGAAATTGTAGATATAGAAATCACGAATGATTATGGTAATTATGCTAAGGGGAAGTTATTAAAAATCATAAAAAAATCTGATATTAGACGTGATGAGCCTTGCAAATTTTCTAGTTGTGGCGGGTGTGCTTTAATGCATATGGATTATGATTATCAATTGATTTTTAAGCAAAATTTAATTAAAAAAACGCTGAAAAAAATTGCAAATATAGATAATGAACCACAAAGAACAATTCCATCAGACAAGCAATTTAATTTTAGGAACAAAATTAGTTTTTCTGCTCAAAATACATTATTTGGGATGAAAGAAAATCATTCAAATAATGTGATAGATATCACAAACTGCTTGCTTGCAACAGACAAACAAAATAAAATTTTTAATCTATTTAAATCATATTGTCTAAATAACAATTTGTTAGGTTACGATACAAAAACAAAAACTGGTGTGATCAAAAATTTGGTTATTAAAGATTTTCCAAATGGAACGTTAGTGGCTGTTGTGTCCAACAAAGCATTAGATTTAAATGATTTTTATAAAATTTTATCAAAACAACATAAAAATGTTGGATTATTTAATATAATAAACAAACGCAAAGATTCGGTTGTTTTGTCTGGCGAGGCTAAGCATATTGCAGGATTAAAAGAATTGCATCTTAATGAATTTGGGTTTGAATTTCCAATTGACATATTTGCTTTTCATCAAACAAATAATTATATTCAAAACAAAATTTATTCCAAAATTCTTGACCTTATCAGCGCGGATGATATCATCATTAATGGATTTAGTGGGGCGGGGGTTTTGAGTGCGATAATGTCTAAAAAATCGCGTGTGATAGGTGTAGAAATTGACCATTCTGCGCACGCATCAGCAGAACGATTGAAAAAGATAAATAAAATAGAAAATTTAACAAATATTTGTGGAGATTTTAATAAAGTCTACAAAAAATTAATAAAAACTTATCCCGAACATAGTTTAGTGCTTGATCCATCAAAAAAAGGTTTAGGTAAAATCATTTGTGACATAAATCGTGCAAAATCGATAATTTATTTATCTTGTAATCCAATTGCGCTTGCAAAAGATTTGCGTGAGTTAATAAAATATTATATAATAGACAATGTTATTCCATTCGATATGTTCCCAAACACTACCAGTGTGGAAACACTTGTTATATTAAAAAGGAGAAATAAATGATAATTAGTACAGATTCAACTGCCAATTTACCAAGCGAATATTATGAGAAATATAATATATCAATGATACCAATGCAAATAAATTTAAATGATGAGGTCTATGATGATTTAAGTGATAAATTGCCAGTAGAAGAATATTATAAAAAAATGCGTGAGGGTGCTACGCCAACAACCGCACAAATTAATAATTACTCTGCAACAGTATATTTTGAGAACTTGCTAAGTCGTGGAGAAGATATTTTACATATCTCATTTTCTAGTGCAATGAGTGGTACATATAATACGGTTAAAAATGTGGCAGAAGAGCTTAATGCAACGCATAAAAATAAAATTGTAGTTATTGATTCACTCAATGCCTCAATGGGCGAAGGGCTACTTGTCCTAAAAGCAAAAGAGCTGGCAGATAGTGGTAAGTCGATTGATGAAGTGGCGGATGAAATCAATAAACTAATCCCTAACACTTGCGCATATTTTACTGTTGAGCAACTTAAATATTTAGTACGTGGTGGTAGAGTAGGTAAATTCTCAGGTATTGTAGGTACATTACTTAATATTAAACCTGTCCTTAGAGTTGACTCGCAAGGTAGACTTGTAAGTTACAAAAAAGTTATCACGAGGCGAAAAGCTTTGAATGCCATACTAGATATTGTAGCAGAAAAAATTGCTGACAAGAGATATCTATACATAACCCACGCAGTTAGCGAACAGGATGCAAAATCTTTGGCAGACAACTTAAAAGAGCGCCTAGGTGTAGAACCAATAATAACTGATTTAACACAAGTTATTGGATGCCACACTGGTCCGGGACTAATTGCAGTATTTTTCTTCGGTAAAGAAAAATAATATTTAAATATAATTATATCAAAAAAATGAAATGTAAAAAATTCTAATTGCCAAAAACGATTAACTAAAAATTAAAAATTTATTTATTTTTTAACTCAACAAAAATTTTTAAAAAATTAATAAAAATTAAAAAAATATTAAAAAAATTAATAAAAAATTAATAAAAATTGAAAAAAAATAATTTAATGATAAAAATTTAATAAAAATAAATATATAAAAATTAAAAAAAATAAAACTTAAATTCATAATAATTATAAATCAAAAATTAAATAATAGGATATCTATCATAAAGGTAAATTATTAAGCAAAAATCACATTCACTATCAACAAAAAAACGATTGCGTAATTTAGCAATCGTTTTTTCAATTAAAAATATTTGATTTTGTTGGCAGTACAAAATTTGTCTATTTAGTTTTTAGTTCGCTTTATTATTTTTTGAATTAAAGAAAGATTATTTCCTTGGATTATTCTAGATATTTCATCAACTTTAATGTTTATCATATTTATTAATTTTTCTTTATTCATATCTTATCCTTAAACACCAAAATTTGTGATATCGTCTATTAACGCATTCTTTGCTCGTTGTTCTTGCTCTTTTCGTTGTTCGCGTTCTTGTTGTTCGCGTAGTTTTCGTTGTTCTTGCAGTTCTATCTGATTATATTCTAGTTGTATCTTAATTTGCACTGTGTTTAATAGTTCTGTGCAGTTTTTTCTCAATTGTTCAATATCTTCAGGCTTACTTTTATTAACATCAGCAATTAAGCGTGATTTTATTTGCTCTACGCATAAAGCAATAAACTCTTTGTCTTTAAATTGTTCAGTTGGGAAATTTAAGATATTTTTAGGATTCTTATAAACTGAGCGCAATTTGCTCGCTAGCTCATCTTTTATTATTGACCCTTGCTTATTGACATAACAGATTTCATCACTCATTAATTGAATTTCTGCTAAACCATCTTCGAAATGCCAAGCATATTTAAATCTTTGATTCCATAAATTGCCTTGTTTATCTACAAAAGTCCAGCTATCATCCACTTTAACCGGCGCTAAACCATCTTTAAAAGGGCAGGCTTCTTTAAATCTTTGATTCCACACTTTACCTTGCTTATCTACAAAAGTATAGCCATCATCCAACTCGACCAGCGCTAAACCATCTTTAAAATGCCATGCATTTTTAAATCTTTGATTCCATACCTTACCTTTTTTGTTTATAAAAGTATAGCCGTTATTCAGTTTAACCATTGCTAAACCATCGCTAAAAGACCAAGCAGTTTCAAATTTTTGATTCCATAATTTGCCATCTTGGTCCTTAAAGGTATACCCGCCATTTGCTAATACAACTAATTTGGGATATTGCTCGTTCATAATATTTTCCTTACATTCAATGTAAGTATGCCACAAGATTTGGCGCTTGTCAATACCCATTTGAGCATTTTTTCTTAATTGTCAAACAAATAAAAAAACCAATAAAAAATCCACAATATATTTATGTGGATTTAATACATTTGCTCATTAGAAAACTTGCTTATATAATTCAATCATATCTTCAACCGATGTTTCGCGTGGATTACCACCTGTGCATATGTCGTTGTAAGCATCATTTGCCAAAACGGACAAATCTTTTTCTTTGATTCCAAAGTCACGCAATTTTGCAGTAATACCCACATCTGCCTTTAAATTTTCCACTGCCTTAATCACGCGGTTGGCAACTTGTTTGTCTGTAAGGTTATTGTATTTTAAGTTGAAAGCGTTTGCAATAAGTCGATATTTTGGCAGAGCATCACTTTTCATATTGTATTTCATAACAGTAGGTAGCAGTATTGCATTGGCAAGACCATGCGCAACATCAAACCTAGCACCAAGTGGATGAGCAAGTGAATGTACAATACCCAAGCCAACATTTGAGAAACCCATACCAGCGACATATTGAGCATACGCCATTTGTTCGCGTGCTTCAATATCTGCGCCGTTATCGTATGCGCGTTTTAAGTTAGTCGCAATCACGCGGATGGATTCAAGGGCGAACATATCACTCATTTGGTTAGCACCTTTTGTTAAAACACATTCAATAGCGTGAGTTAGCGCATCCATACCAGTAGAAGAAGTGATAGATTTAGGCATACTAACCATTAATTCAGCATCCATAAATGCTATCATAGGAATATCGTTTGGGTCAACGCACACCATTTTCTTTTTTCTTTTTGTGTCAGTGATGACATAATTAATCGTCACTTCTGCTGCTGTTCCAGCTGTGGTAGGACAAGCGAATAACGGCAGCGATTTATTCTTAGTAGGCGCTGTTCCATCAAGAGAAACAACATCACTAAATTCAGGATTTGTAACGATAATTCCAATTGCTTTTGCTGTATCAATAACGCTACCGCCACCAACCGCAATAATAACATCCGCACCAAATTTTTCAACTACTTTCAATCCATCTTTAACATTTTTTACAGTAGGATTAGGTTGAATTTTACTAAATATTTTGTATTCAACACCTGCTTTTTTAATTACATCCAACACTTTATCCACAACTTTAAATTTAATTAGTGATTCATCAGTGCAGACAAGCACTTTTTTGAATTGCTTAGCGCTTAGTTCATTAGCGATATTCGCCACACAACCTGCACCAAAATAACTTGTTTCATTTAAAATAAATTTCATATTTCCCCCTAACATATTGTTATTATATCATTATTAAAAAATAATTACTAATAAAATTTAAAAAAAATTAGAAAAAATGTCAAAATTTGGTGCTTTTTGATTTTGCATTTAACATCAAAGATGCTATAATAAATATAGCAAAATGTTTTGAAGGAGGGGAATAATGAAAGCATTTTCTGGTTACAGCACTAATGCTGATGCGTACAATGCAGGTGTGGAGGCATCAAGTGCAATTGATGCAAAAGTAAAAATTGCTTTTGTCTATGCTAGTTGTGATTATGACTTAAAAAAGGTTATTAAGGGCGTAAAAGATACTCTTAATTGTCCAATTATAGGTAATACTAGTTTCACTGGTGTCATTATGCAAGGTGGTTACATCGGTGGAGATAAACCATTCGTTGGCGTGTTGGCACTTAATGGTGCAGATTTAGAAGTTGGTGTTGGCTTTGCTAGTCGTGATAAATTCGCTAGCGCACGTGAGGCAGGTATTGCAGTTGCTAAGAAGGCAATGATAAATAAGCGTGTTCCTAGTCAAGTTTATATGGTCGCTAGTCCAACAGAAGAAGAACAATTCTTAAAAGGTATTAGTGAAGTTATTGGCAGAGTACCTACATTTGGTGGTTCGTGTGCGGATAATGAAATTGCAGGTAAATGGAGTCTTTATACAGACAAAGGTATCACTGCAGAAGGCGTAGCAGTTGCTTTCATTTACACTAAGGCAAAATTTGGCAATGTGTTCACTGGTGCGTACAACGAAACAAAAGATATGGGTATCATCACAGAAATCAAAGGCAGAAGAACACTTGTTTCAATTGATGGCGAGCCAGCGGTTAAGAAATACGCTAAATGGCGTAAAATGCCTATCAAGAAATTAGAAGGTGGCAATCTACTTAGCGAGACAATTTTAAGTCCACTTGGTGTTAAAGATAGATTAGGCGATTTAACTGCCATTCGTCATCCAATGTTTGCAAATGATGATATGAGTATGAATATTGGTGCGGATCTTGCTGTCGGTACAGCGGTCGTACGTATGGAATGTACACAAGATGAACTCATTAAGTCAGTTAAGAATACTTTGACTGAATTAAAATCAAAAATGGGTGACAACATCATCTGTTATCATCTTGTTCATTGCGGTGGCAGACGTGCAGGTATTGGCGATAGAATTAAAGAAGTTGTCAAAGCAGTAAAATCTGTTGTCGGCACAACACCTTTCATTATGGAATTCACTTTTGGCGAATATGGATATGTTGATGATGGTAGAAATACTATAGGTGGCTTGATGTTGTCATTTAGCGCATACGCTAATTAAGGAGTAGATTATGAAAATGATTATCAACAACGCTTATGTAAACGCTAGTGATAATACTACTATTGACATTGTTAATCCGTACACTGGTTTAGTTATTGACACAGTGCCAAACGCTAGTGCAAAAGATGTGGATAAAGCAGTGAAAATTGCTAAAAAAGCACAGCCAAAATGGGCAGAAGTGCCAGTGTATGAAAAGGTAAATAAATTTAAAAAATTCCTTGATTTAGTGGATAAAAACAAACTTGTCCTTGCTAAAACTTTGTGTCAAGAGACAGGTAAACCATTAAGTCAAGCCAAGGCAGAAATTGCCAACATCCGCATAGGATTTGAATCATTTATGGAACGTGCTAAGCACCTTTATGGCAACACTATTCCGTATGGCACAGAAGCAGGTCAAGATTATACTTTGCAATACACTCAACGCGAACCATTAGGCGTAGTTGCAGCGGTTATTCCTTTCAATTTTCCTTGCGATTTATTTGACCAGAAAGTTGCGCCAGCGCTACTTGCGGGTAATGCGGTAATTGTGAAACCACCGCACCAAAATCCATTGACATTAATTAAACTCACTGAGTTATTAAATTCAACCGGTATCACACGCGGAGCATTGCAGGTAATAACAGGCGAAGGCGACAAGGCGGGCTCAGCACTTACTAATCATTGTATGGTTGATAAAGTTACATTTACAGGTAGCACACGTGTTGGTATCTTAACTGCCAAAGCATGCGCAGAACGTCTTGCGCATACTAGTCTGGAATTAGGTGGTAATGATGCGTTCATTATTTGTAATGATGCAGATATTGACCTTGCAGTTGAAGAAACAGTTTGGGGCAGAATGTACAACACTGGACAGGTATGTTGTGCTAGCAAGCGATTCTTAGTTCAACGCGATGTAAAAGATGAGTTTGTTAAAAAATTGACCGCAAGACTCAAAAAACTTAAACAAGGCGACCCAATGACCGAAGTTGATTTAGGTACGCTTATTACAGAAAAAGCTGCTATTAGAGTGGAAGAACAAATCAAAAATGCAGTCGCACAAGGTGGTAAAATTGTGCTTGGTGGCAAGCGTAAGAAAGCACTCATTCCAGCAACAATCATAGATGAATTGCCAGCAACTAGTGATGTCGCAAAAGATGATGAAATCTTTGGACCAGTTGTGTCAATCATTCCTTTTGATACATTAGATGAAGCGGTTAGTATTGCTAATCAATCTAAATTTGGTTTGTCTGGTTGTGTGTTTACGCGTGATATGAGCAAGGCAATGAAAGTTGCTAACGCACTTGAATGTGGTGGAGTTGTAATAAATGGTGCAAGTTTCCACAGAAGTTTTGAGATGCCATTCGGTGGATATAAATTTTCTGGCATTGGCACAGAAGGTGTAATGAGCACATTTGATGCTGTAACAAGACTAAAAACAATCACTCTTAAAAACATTATTAAATAATTTATAAAAAATGATTTTAATAAATTTTTATAACAATTTTTAGTCATATAATTCAATATTAAAACAAAAAAGCGAATTTAAATACAATCTTTTTAAAAAACTAGCAAAAAGATGCTTAAACTATAAAGCATCTTTTTTTGTTATTTTTCCATTTTTAAGTTCAAAAACATTATCAAATGCAGTATAATCATTTAGTTTGTGAGTTATAACTATTATAGTTTTATTTCCTTTTAATTACTTTAACAAATTGTAAAAATTCGTTTGATTTTCATTGTCCAAAGCGCTTGTAGGTTCATCAAACAATATAATATTTGCTTTAGAAAGCAATGCTCTTGCAAGTGATAACCTTTGCTTTTGTCCGCCGGACAAATTGTTTCCATTTTCTGTAATAATAGTGTTATATCCATTTTCAAATTTTAATATTTCTTTATGAATGTTTGCTTTTTTGCAAGCATTAAATATTTCTTGATTAGTTACATCTTTACTAATTTTAAGATTATTTATAATGCTATCATTAAATAAGAAAGATTCTTGGTTTATTAAGCTAATATGTTTTCTTAAATCATTTTCGCTTAAACTGTTTATGTCTTTATTTGCAATGAATATTTTATCATTTTCAATTTGCAACAATTTAGCTATAATGTTAAATAATGTAGATTTTCCTCCACCAGATTCGCCAATAATGGCAATACTGCTGTTTTGTTTTATATTCAAGTTAATATTATCTAAAACTGGTATATTGGCATCTTCGAATTTATATGTTAAATTTTTAATGAGCAAATCGTAATTTTTAGATGTAGAAATTTCTTTGCCGAAAACTTCTTGCGTTTTTTTATTTATAATTTCAGCTATTCTTCCTGCACTATATTCGCCTTTAGTTAAATTTTCTTTCATATTTGTAAAATATCCAACTAGGTCGTACATAAATCCTGTATAATTCAATATTGTCAATATCAAAACAATTGTTATATATCCATTAGGAATTAGATAACACACGGCAAAAATTAATAATAAACTTTCTATTAAATATTGACAAAATGTTTTAATTCTTGAATAGTTTGCGTTTGTTGAATCTTTTTTTATTTTTATCTTTGTCAATTCATTATTGATTTCTTCGTAGTTTGCAACTAGTTTGTCTTTTAAATTCAATCCCTTAATATCTTTAATCCCTTTATAGTTTTCAATAGTTTTTGAATTAAGTTTTTCAGTCAATTTGTTTACTTCATCCATAAACTTGACATCTTTTTTAATTCTAATACTATCAATTATATATAAAAATATAATTCCTAATGTGAATAACAATCCACATTGCCAACTAAGAATATAAATAATGATTTAAAAGCCAAAATTTGTTAAGCAGTCAACCATTGTTCCCATAATAGTCCCCAAAATGCTTGAAACTTGGTCTGTGTCGCTAGATAATCTTTCCAAATAATACGAACTAGTATTTTTTTTGATAATTTCATACTTGGTATTTAAAAATTTTTTTGTAATATCTTGTCTTATATCTTTTGCTATTTTATTTGAAAGTATAGAAGCAATTTTTTCCCACAGAAACCAAAATATATGATGAAACAAGATTATTGCCATAATAATGATAGATAGTTTTATTATTTCATTAGATTTAACATTTGTTAAACTTACTAATCGTTCACTTACAAAATAAGGAAGCAACATTCCTAAACTGCTAGCAACTAACATAACAATTAATAAAACAGTAATAGTTTTTTTATAATTAGAGTAAAAACTTTTAAACCTCTTTAAATTCTTAAATCTTTTTAAAAACATATTCTTTTCTCCTTTTAATTTATAAATAAAACGGCAAATATGTTTTTAGATACAAAAAAACTCTAACTTGAATTAGAGTTTTTGAAATTTTAAAATAGTGAAACTATATAAACAACAATAAAACTAATACAAATACAACATATTTGCATTTAATGTGATTTTTCTTAGTTTTAGAATTGTACACATAGAATCTCTCCTTTATTTGCTTGTATGATAGCATAAAAATTTATATTAGTCAACATAATTTTTTAAATACACTGAAATATTAATTATCTTGATATGGTTACGAAAAAACCTGACTATAATGTCAGGTTTAGTGTGTTAAGCCAAAATTTTAATATCGCGATAAACAATAAGTGAAATAATGTCAATAATCCAGAAAATAGCCCAGCCTAAAATAATCCAGACAATACCCCAGATTACCAAAGAGACCTTGCCATAAGCAGCACCTTTAATAATTCTGTACACTGCCCACACAATGTCAAGTATAGGTAAAGCCAAGATAACTTTTAGCCAAAGTGGGAATTCATCCATCGCTTTAACAACTTTTTTCATAATTTCTCTCCTTTTTTATGATATTATCATTTTAACGTAAATATTCAAAAAAGTAAATTATTTTTTAATAAAATTAAAAAGTTTTACATTTTATAATAATTTTTGTAAATTTATATATTTTGCCACATAAAATATGTACAATTTTAATATGTATTTTTATTAAATAAACTTAAATATTAATATTAACAAATTATGTTTTATTAAAATGTCTTATTTATATGCCGAAACTGACATATAAATAAAATTAACCAGTTTACAATAAGTACAGTTGTTTTTATAAATATTTAAACAATTGACAGCATATTTTCGTTTGTGATACAATTAAATGGAGCAAAAATGAAATACAAAGATAAAATTTATTACACAACCGAGCAAGATAAATTATTCCATTTTAATATTGACCGAAAAAAAATTGATAAAGACTATAAATATATTCATAAAAATATTTTTTACCGATTTTTTTCTTGGTTTACATACAGAATTTTAGCGACACCAATAGCGTTTGTTTGGTTCAAATTTTTTCGTCGCACAAAATATGTCAATAAAAAACTGCTCAAACAAGTAAAAGGCGGTTATTTTATTTATTCCAACCATGTCGAACAATATTCGGATGTGTTCAGCCCAGCACTCATCACTTTTCCTAAAAATCCACACATCATTGTTAATGCTGACAATATCTATGTGCCATTTTGGGGTAAACTCACGCGTATGTGGGGTGCGTTGCCATTGCCAGACACGATAGATGCGACCAAAAATTTTATTAAAGCAATAGAACATACTCTAAATGATGGCAATCCAGTCGTGATTTATCCAGAAGCAGATTTGTGGCAATATTATACAAAAATACGCGAGTTTGATGACCGCTCGTTTCGTTATCCAGTTAATATGAATAAG
>CASFFJ010000068.1 GCA_949293915.1 uncultured Christensenella sp. | reverse complement strand
TTATATATTAAATTTAAAATATTTAGCAAATTACAACTTAACAGCTAATTCTATTAAACAAAGTAAGATTATATACAATAATTATAAATGTTATCAATAAACGAATTTATGTAATATTTAAAAAAGATAGAACTAAAATACCTATTGTATAGGTATTTTTTATATAATTATTTTTGTTTAAGAAACTATGATATATTTGTATACTTCAATAACAATAATATAGCACTTTTTAAATAATACAGCATATTTGCTTAAATATATTTTTATCAGTAAACCTAGTTTTTTTCTATTTTAGTTTTATATAAAATAGAATTATTGATAACAAATTAAAGTTTAAATATTCAACATTTTTCGTGTAAACATTTTAATAAATTATAAAATTTTAACTTATATTTCATACATTTTCAAATATTTTATTGTAAGGAGGATATTAAAATGGAAAACATCAAACAAAATGTATTAAAAAAATTTTTAGCAATTTTAAAATGTTGCTTGATTGGACTAATTGTGACACTTTTAGGAGTTGTGGTCTTTGCACTAATTTTAAAATTCGCTGATTTACCAAGCAAAGCGATAGGGTATATTAATGACATTATAAAAGCATTATCAATTTTTGTAATAGTGTTTTTATTAAACAAAAAAATGGATGGCAAATTAATCATCAATTCAATTTTTGCAGGAATAATTTACGCCGTTTTAGCATTAGCTGTCTTTTCGATATTAAATGGAGCATTTAATATTAATATGTCAATTTTGTATGATCTTTTATTTTCAATAATTGTGGCTATGATAGTTGCGGTTATGATAAATTTGATGAGTCGCAAAAATTAATTTTATAATTCAAGTTTTTGGTCAATAATTCTTTTTGTAAAATATATTTATATTAGATTTTAGCGTTATGCTAATATATATAAAAAAATTTACTAAACCTAAATCTATTTCATTGTTTTATTTGACTTTTTTTAATAGTTTAGGTATAATTATCTAAATTAGGAGAATTTATGACTAGAAAACGATCAACGAGTTTATTTGTGGTATTTGCAATAATTTTAGTCTTATTACTTGTCGCTACATTTGTAAACTTTACTTATCCACTTTCTGTAAATGGTAAATACTATTCATATTCCAGTTTTGTCAGCAATATTAAATTAGGCAACGATATTGGCGAGAATTTGAGAATAGTTTATCGCACTGATTTACCTTATGGCGAGAGTGAAGATAATTATAATGTATTACTCAAATCAACAAAATCAGAATTAAAAGATATTGTTAACGATATCGGTTATAATGATGTGTCTGTTGCTAGTTATGGTGAGCGTGGCATTTTACTCACTGTTGGCAATATATTAAGCGAATCTGATAGTGCAGAAATAATTAATTTGATAGGAGACCCAGAGACTCTCAGTTTTTATATGGAAGAAAAGACTGATAGTTCTGTACCTATTGCAGTCGCACACGATATTAAAGATGTAACCGCACACGAATATTATGACAGTACGACTGGCGAAATGATTTATTATGTGCAAATCAATTTTAAAGATAGTTCCAAGAGCAAAATTGCTAACGCGACTAAAGATGGTGGGACATTATATTATTATTTCGGTGACACTCAGTTTACTTCAATGTCGTTGAGCGAATCAATTACAGATGGTATTATCACTATGCAGAGTGATGTATTTACTGATTTAAATACAGCAACATATTACGCCAATAAGATTAAAACTGGCACGCTTGCATTAGAATTAACAAAAATTGAATCTGCAAATATAACTCCAGATTATGGCGTAGGAGCAAATATTTTGTTAGCAATTGCGATGGCAATAGTGGTGCTTGCATTTTTCATTTATTTAATTATAAGATACAAGCATTTAGGTTGGCTTGCTTGTTTTAATCTATTGTTTTTTATAACAATTAGTATTTTCTTAATTCAATCTATTCCACTTGTGACCATTAATTTTTCTGGTATTATTGCTATGATGATAGCACTTATTGTAGCTATTGATAGCTTGATGATGATATTTGAAAAAGCAAAATCTTATTATAATGCTGACACCAAATTATATGTTGCTTTGCGTGTGGCACAAAAAGATAATTTATCAAAAATATTATTCACAAGCGCATTGCTAGTTGTTGCTGGTTTAATTTCAATATTTTTGCCAGTAGCTACATTACAATCATTCGGATGGGTAATGATGATAGGCGGTTTACTGAATATGTTTACTTCACTAGTTCTAATGCGTTTATTTATAAAGATGTACCTTCCATATAATAACAATGATGGCAAAAAGTGTAATTTCCACAAAGGAGGGCAGAATGCTTAATAGAGATTTTTCTAAATCAAACAAAGACTATTTTGCAAAAAACAAAGTCTCATTAATCGTTATAATTTCAATATTAGTGCTGGGATTGGTTTTCTGCGCAATATTTGGATTGAATGCAAATTATGAATTCACAGGATATAACGAATTTTCTATAACAGTGGGCACCGATAGTTCAAAATACGATAATTATATTATGAAAATAGAGAGTAATGTTAATAAGTATGCAGAATATCAAAATGTTCAAATTTTTGATGAAGGTGATGACACTAAAATTATTGTTAAATATGTCGGAGATTTGTCTAGTGATAAACAAACTGAGTTAAACACTAAGATTAGTGCCGATTTACAACTTGATATTAGTTTAATTTCATCGCATACAGAAGTTAGTCCTATTGTAGAGATAACTGACATTATATATTCGATTGTTGGTATATTATTGTTATTAATTATTGCAATTATATTTACTTCTGTTCGATATAATAGCGCAAGTGCGCTGACTTTGCTGATTTCTTGCCTTATTGCGACACTAGGCTTTATATCACTTTCAGCAATTTTAAGACTTAGTGTTGGATTATCGTATTTAGCAATGTTGAGTCTTTTGAATATACTGGTAATGTATTTAGCAATTCAAGTTTTCGAGACAATTAGACAAGAAAGTTTCTTGGATGCAAATAATTATAGCGAAGCGATTAAATCTGCTATGAACAAAATTAAATTTCGTTCGTGTATAATAAGTAGCTCAATCTTAGTTGTTGGTGTAGCATTTGCGTTATTTGCACCAATAACATTGAAGTATTTATCATTAAATATTTTATTTATGGCGGTTGTATTGCTTGCTAGTGTGACATATTTAATTCCATTTTGTTGGAGTGTATTTATTACACTTACTAAAAGACGTAATATTAAATCAAACAAATCTGATAAAAAAGATGAAATTAATAAGCAAGAAACATCAAATAGTTCTAGTGTTAACAACGTAGAGAATGAGGCTATTGATGGTTAATATTAGCCTTTCAAACGAAAGGCTTTTTATTTAAAGATGTGTTATGCAATATGTTTGTACAATGAGAAAAGATATAAATTATGAATTTACAAACGAGATGTCAAAATTATTTAATTTAGATATAAATCTCGTCAATCTTTTGTATTCTCGTGGTATAGACACAAAAGAAAAATTGGACAAATACTTACATCCTAATTTATCACATTTAAACGATCCGTTTTTGTTTGAAGATATGAATGATGCAGTTATGCTTATCAATCAACATATAGAGAAAAATAGCAAAGTTTTAATATTCGGAGATTATGATGTTGATGGTATTTCTGCCAGCGCAATACTTGTGAAATATTTTAAATCAATTGGCGTGAATGTTGATAATTTTATGCCAAACAGATATGAAGATGGTTATGGTTTAAGCATTGCTACTCTTAAAAAAATTTTAAACAAAGATTATTACAATTTAATTATTACAGTAGACTGCGGAATTACAGCGGTTGAAGCGGTTGAATTTATAAAATCAAACAACATAGACATAATAATTACAGACCATCACGAAATTGGAGAACAAATCCCTAACTGTCTCATTATTAATCCAAAATTGAGCAAAACTTATCCTTTTAAATCGTTATGTGGCGCAGGTGTCGCGCTAAAATTGGTGCAAGCACATGGCGGAATTAACGCAATAATAAACTATTTGCCAATTTGTGCTATAGCAACAATCGCAGATATCGTTGAACTTCTTGATGAAAATAGAGCTATCGTATCACTAGGACTAAAAGATTTAGACAAAGCACCAAAAGGCATATTAAAACTTATGCAAGAGTGTGGTCTTGATACACATTGTTCAGCCAGTGATATTGCATATAAATTAGCACCAAAAATTAATGCAAGTGGCAGGATGGGGTCAGCTGAGACCAGCTTGCAATTATACCTTAAAGATAATATGGTTGAGATAAAGAAAATCTGTAATCAAATCATAGAATATAACAATCAGCGTCAAAAATTGTGCGACAAAGTTTACGTTGATGTTAAACAATTTTTGAGTACACAAGATATTTTTAAAATAAGTGCGATTATTATGAGCTCGCCCGAATGGGATAGTGGGATTTTAGGCATTGTTTCTGCTCGAATCGCAGAAGAGTACCATAGACCAACATTTTTATTCAGTCAAGTTGGCGATGAACTTGTTGGTTCATGCAGAAGCGTAAACGGAGTAAATATACATTCGCTTTTAACAAACGTATCCAATTTACTAAAAGAATTTGGCGGTCATCCAATGGCAGCTGGTTTGACCTTAAAAGTTAATAATTATGACACATTTGTTAGTAAAACAAATGACTATGTGGCAAAAAATTTAAACAAATCTGACTTTTTACCAACAAAAGTATTTGATTTTGACCTAGATGCTAATGAAATAACGATAAAATTAGTTGAAGATATTGACTGGTTAGAGCCTTGCGGACATATGAATTCTAGACCAATATTTAATTTTAAATTAAATAATGCAATAATTAGCAGTTTGCCAAAGCATAAACAACATTTGATTTTGTCTTATCCTAATTTTAGTCTGCTTGCATTTAATTCTAGTAAATATTATTATGTTTTATCTGGCAACACTTCAAGTAATGTCTTAGCAGATTTAACTATAGATAGTTTTAGGAATAATAAAAAGATTTCAGGTATAGTGAAGAGTATTGATTATCAAGATATATATCGACCAGTCGATAACGATATAATTTTAGCCGAATATGTTCGCCAAATAACATATCCAATGGATGAAAAATATCAATTTAATAATTATAATCGTGACCAGCTCATTAGATTATTGGTAGATATGGATAAAAATGTGTATGGCACGCTCATCGTTGCTAACGATTATAACACATATATTAATTTTAAAGCGATTTTTGATATTAACAACATATTTAGAACACGTATATTTGAACTTGATGATGATACAGGATTAAATACTATAATCTTAGCACCTAAAGGATTTAAAAGTTTTAATACTTTCAGCAGAATTATTTTCCTTGACCCAATACTCAATATGGGGTATTTAAGTGCATTGCATAAGGTAACCAATTCTGTAATATATTTGCCACATTTAACAATTTCTAATAGTTTAACAATGAGAAACGTAGATTTGTCGCGAGAAGAGTTTGGACGATATTTTAGACTCATTCAATTCGCATATGAAAATAAAATATCAGGTTACAACACTTATCATTTTTATCAAAATATATTATTAAAAATCAAAGATAAATATAGATACTCATATTTACAATTTTTTATCTGCTTATTGACATTCAAAGAACTTAATATTATTGAAATGAATGAAGATGAAAGTGAGATTATTATGATAACGAACGAAAAACATCCACTCAATTCAAGTTCATTCTATAACCGACTCAACAGTTTGAGCTTTTTAAAATAATAATACAATATATTGTGTATTTAATAGAATATCTACACAATAAAACAAGATAATTTTAAATATTTAAAATAAAAAATAAAAATTATTTGCTATTAATTTATGGTTTTGATATAATTTTACTGGAGCGGTAGTGTTATATACAATTTTATTAAACGACCAATTAAGTGCGACAGAGGCAATAGTAATATTTTTAATTAGTATTATTATATTCTTTTTCTCGCTTGCTATTCACGAATGGGCACATGGATTCGTAGCGGTAAAAATGGGCGACCCAACGCCAAAATTAACAGGCAGACTTACGCTTAATCCTATTAAACATCTTGATGGAATGGGCTTTATTTGTTTTATATTATTTGGTGTAGGCTGGGCTAAACCTGTTCAAATCAACCCATTAAATTTCAAAAAATATCGCAAGGGTATTAGATGGACATCAATTGCGGGTGTACTTGCTAATTTTATCTTAGGTTTAATTGCTAGTTTAATTATGGCGATTTTGCTTGCAACGGTTGGTTTAACTAATATTTATATGGAATATGTTGTTTTATTTTTGCAGTACATTATGCTTATTAATAGTTGTCTATTATTATTCAATATTATTCCAATATATCCATTAGATGGTTTTAATTTTGTATCTAGTTTTCTCAAACCAGACAGCAAATATATTACAAATAATGCTAGATATGGTTACAGAATTATGTTGGGGATTTTATTAGCATCAGCTGTTATAGACTTACTGTTTGGATTTGATATTTTGAGTTGGTATTTATCGTTAGTTTATGATTATATTTTCTTGCCAATTGGCTTGTTAGGTGCGTGATGGAAGATAATGAATTAGATAAAAATGATAATCAAAAAATCACATTTAGCATAGAAGGTTTTGAAGGACCTTTGGATCTTTTGTTGCAACTAGTTAAAGAAAAAAATATTGAAATCAAAGATGTTCAATTAGCTTCTGTCACAGACCAATATTTAAATTATATTAAAGATTTAGATTATATTAATATGGAAGAAGCAACCGAATTTTTAAATATAGCCAGTATGTTACTAGAAATTAAGTCACAAAGTTTGCTTCCGGTTGAACCTATCTCAGTCGATGGAGATGACCAGCCTTTGAGTACAGAAGAACAATTAAAACTTCGATTGCAAGAATATGAATTATTTAAGCAAGCGGGCGGGAATTTGCATGAGATTGAGAATGTCAATCGCTTTTATAAACAGCCGGATAAGTCAGTTGGTGATGCGCGCATTGTATTTAAACAATTTAATTTAGAGAAACTTTTAGATGCCTTTGCTTTCTTATTAATGCGCACTAAGGACAGAGAAGAACCACAAGAAAAGAAAATTAATCGAGATAGATGGACAGTTGCGGACAAAATAGCATTTTTAAACAATGTGTTAAAAGAAAATAGCGAAATTAACTTCTTTTCATTATTTGATGATACATATTCAAGATTAGAAGTTATTACAGTGTTTATGGCGATACTTGAATTGCTTAAATTTCAAAAAATCGAAGTAATACAAGCAGAAAAATATGCTGATATTGTCATTAAACGCAAGGAGGTGGATGATGAATCTTAACGAGATAGCAGAAACTATTGAGGCAGTACTTTTTGTTGCAGGCGAGGGTGTGGATATTGATGAATTCAAATCACGCTATGAAATGAATGATAGAGAATTTAATAAATGCCTTGATATCTTGAAACAAAAATATAACGAGACTAGTGGTATCAATATTATTCAATATAAAAACAAAGTGCAATTTTGTTCTAATCCTAAATTAGCAGATACAATTGCAGAGATTTTAAATCCAATTAGAGAGCGCAATTTAACACGTGCAGCGCTTGAAACGGTTGCTGTTATTGCTTACAAACAGCCTATTACAAGGTCAGAGATTGAATACATCCGTGGAGTAAATTGCGACTATCCAATTCAGTTGTTGCAGTCGAATAATTTAATTGAGGTAGTAGGTAGAAAAGATAGCATAGGTAAACCACTACTTTTTGGTACTACAGAAAACTTCTTAAAGCGTTTTGAACTAAAAAATCTTGAAGAATTGCCTGACTATAACGCGCTTTTAGATAGAATTAGAGTTATACATAGTGAAGGAGACTCATTATATCGTGAATTTACAATTCCAGATGAAGTAGATGATGATAGTCAATCAGACCAAAAAGATTTAAACGACACACAAAAATAAATCAGATAATATTGCTTAAAATCCCTATATAACAAGGGATTTTTTATTATATTAAAACATCAGATTGTCTGGTGTATTTTTCTTTTATATACTGAATAATAAAGCAAAAATAAAAAATACTAATAGTATGTGGCGATTAATTTTTTCTTTCCTTACAATAATTAACATTTTATCATTTATGTATCCTTTTTTAGTTAAATTTGATGTTCGTTTTAATATATTGAGATTAAAAGGGATAATTATTTTTCAATTATTTAACAAAATCAAATTTGAATATAAAATTCGAATAAAACACGGTTATGTGTATATAAATTATAAAAACAAAGAACGAAAAGAAAAAATTAGCAACAAAAATATCAATATAATTGTTATCATAGAACTCATAAATCAACTTTATTTTAGAATACAGTTATTGACATTTGCAGTAACATCAAATTTTGGGTATGTATTAGATTCGTGTGTCACTGCAGTAGGCGCTGGCAGTATAGATGTAATCTGCAAATCAATGCTGACAAAAATTAAAAATAACAAAAAATCTGCACATATTTTTGTTATTGTTGAGCCAAAATATAACGAAGATATATTTAATGTGCGAATTGAAAATGAAATTAGAATATCAATATTCGACTTGATTTACACATTGATATATACATTAATAAATGTATGGAGTGTTTATGAAAAAAGAAAGAGTGCCACTAGAAAAAGACAGAAAAATAGAGAGTTTAATTGATGCATCCCTTGATAAAATAAGGGCAATGGTAGATGTCAATTGTGTGGTAGGCAATTCAATATCTATGCCAAATGGTAGTACTATTATTCCAATCAGCAAGGTTAGTATTGGCTTTGTTGCTGGTGGCGGAGAATATAACGACTTGAACGCAAAACGTAATTCTGCCGATTTCCCAATGGCAGGTGGTACAGGTGGCGGATTCACTGTTTCGCCAATTGGATTTTTTGTAGTAGAAAATGACAAATTCAAAATCATTCACGCAGACAAATCTACCGCGTATTTAGGACTAATTAAAAATGCTACTGAAGTATTAAAGAAATTCGTGGAGAAAAAGAAATGAAAAGAAAATATTTAGTATTTTTTATTCTACCTGCAATTTTTATGCTCGTTTTTATACCACGCAACAAACTCGAAGTTTCAGCAGAGTATTGTTCTGCTAAAGCAATGTGTGTGCTAGACAAAGACAGCAATCGAATCTTATATGCAAAAAACGAACATACACAATTGCCTATGGCATCCACTACAAAAGTTGTCACTGCGATAACTGTGCTATCGCATTGTCAAGATTTAGATAGTTATGTGCAAGTTGCAGATGAGAGTATTGGAGTGGATGGTACATCAATTTATCTTAGAAAAGATGAAATGATTAAAGTTAAAGACCTTTTGTACGGATTAATGTTACGCAGTGGCAATGATTCCGCTGTGGCATTGGCGTGTCACGTTGCTGGTAATGTAGAAAATTTTGCGAATCTTATGAATGAGATGGCGCAATCAATTGGTGCTAAAAATTCACACTTCACGAATCCACACGGACTTGATGATAAAGAGCATTATACTACCGCATATGATTTAGCACTAATTACAGCATATGCACTCAATAATCCAATTTTTAAAGAAATTGTCTCAACTAAATCTTATGTAATAGATGCTACTAATAAATCAGACAAGCGTTATTTAACTAACAAGAATAAATTATTAAATAGTTTAGATGGTTGTTGTGGTGTCAAAACCGGATTTACTAGTAAAGCGGGCAGATGTTTAGTCAGTGCGTGTGAACGTGATGAACGTACTAGCGTATGTGTTGTATTAAATTGCGGACCAATGTTTGAAGAAAGTAGTGCGTTGTTAGAATCAAGTTTTACTGATTATGAGCGCGTAAAAATTATAGATAAGTTTAGCGAGATTTACAACGAATATATTATTGATAAAAAATCAGGTAAATTGTATTTATATGCGGATGAAGACTTTTATTATACTTTAAAGAAAAATGAATTGGATGATATTAAAATTGAATATTCAGTTAAGTTAGATAATGCACAAGAAGGGGATATGGTGGGAGAAATTAGAATTTTTTTCACTAACCGCTTGATTAAATCCATAAAATTATATACAATGAATAAGATAGATAAATTAATTGACAGCAAAACTTTATCTATTAGTGAAATTTTATGGGAAGAAAAATTAAATGAGAATTAACAAATTTTTAGCACAAGCTGGGCTTGGTAGCAGGCGCAAAGTAGAAGAATTGATTTTATCTGGTCAAATCAAAGTTAATGGCAAAAAGACAACTGACCTATCAACAGATATAAAGTCGACCGATATAGTGTCGTATATGGGTAAAACTTTGATCGTTAGTGCAAACTATGTTTATTACAAATTAAATAAACCTAAGGGTTATGTGACCACAGTGTCAGATGATAAGGATAGAAAGACAGTAATGTCTCTTATGCGTGGCGTGCATTTGCGCGTTTATCCAGTAGGGCGACTTGATTACGACACAGAAGGATTATTAATTTTAACTAATGATGGCGATATTACAAATATCTTAACTAAACCAAATAGCAAAGTAGAAAAAACTTATTCTGTTCATATAGAAGGCGGAATTACAAAAGAAGAAATTAAGCAACTAAGTTCGGGCATTGATATTGGGGGATATGTTACTAAACCTTGCACTGTTCGCTACATTGAGGGAGATGATAAAATTAGCAAATTGATGATAACAATAACCGAGGGGAAGAATAGGCAAATTCGCAAAATGTTTGAATCAATTAATAAATTGGTTGTCTTCTTAAAACGCGTACAAATTGGTGAGATTCGTTTAGGCGGACTATCACGTGGCGAATATCGTGAACTAAACAATAAAGAAATTAAATATTTAAAATCATTAAAAAGTGAATAAATAAACTCATTTTTTTAATAATCACATTAAGGTTATAAAATTTCTTGCTAAAATAATGAAAAAATGTTATCATAAAATTATGAAAAAATATGATTGTATTGTGATTGGTGGTGGTGCATCTGGGATGATGGCTAGCATAATATCTGCACGCAATGGTCACAAGACATTGGTTATTGACCATAATGAAAAATTGGGCAAAAAACTTTACATCACTGGAAAAGGTAAGTGTAATATAACAAATAATTGTTCGATTGAAAATCATTTATTAAATACAGTTACAAATAGTAAATTTATGTATTCAGCACTTAACCAATTTTCGCCTCAAGATACCATATCTTTTTTTGAAGATAATGGATTAAAACTTCGCACTGAGCGTGGTAATAGAGTGTTTCCTGCCAGTGACAAATCTAGCGATGTGATAAAGATTTTGTCAAATTTAATGAATAATTATGGCGTGGATGTTGTCTTGCTTAGCCAAATTACAAAGATAAACAAAACAGATAATTTGTTCCATATATGGTGTAATTATGATTATGAATACACCACACCTAGTTTAATTGTTGCAACAGGTGGGCTGTCATATTCTGGCACTGGTGCCACTGATTTAGGTTATAAAATTGCTGAACAATTTGGACATAAAATCATTACACCAAGGTCCGCACTCTGTCCAATAGTAGTGAATGAAGAAATCTCTGAATTAAATGGTTTAGCATTAAGGAATGTATCATTAAATTACTCAAATAATGGCAGGGAATTTTATGAATTTGGCGATTTATTATTCACATACAATTCGCTTACTGGTCCGATTGCGCTAACAATGTCAAGCAAAATCAACAAATTAAATATCACAAATACAAAGATATTTATTGACCTTAAACCTGCATTGTCGTACGAGCAATTGGATGCAAAATTAAAGCGCGAAATAATTGAATTTTCTAAGAAAGATTTAAAAAATTATTTAGCGAATTTACTACCTAATAGTTTGATTCAATATTTTTTCAATCGCTTACAAATTGATAATAAGAAAATGGCGGATATTAATAAAATCGAACGCACAAAAATTATTAATTGTTTAAAAAAATTTGAATTTTCTATAAAATCATTAGATAATATTAATGTTGCCATTGTTACATCTGGTGGGGTGGATGTCAAACAAATTGATACCAAAACCTGTATGAGCAAACTTGTGCCTAATCTTTATTTTGTAGGCGAATTACTTGATGTTGATGCTCTCACTGGTGGTTTCAATCTTCAAATTGCTTGGTCTACTGGATACATTGCGGGCAACAGTATAAAGACTTTATAATTAAAGGATACATTATGATATTTTACATTTTAATTGCTATTTTATTTATACCATTATCAATTATTTTTCCTATTAAAAAAATTGGTAAATCTAATCTCAAAACTTTAAAAAAGAACAAACAAAACTATATAATCTCGTGCAATCATATGTCCAATATGGATCCAGTTATGATGGATATAACATTTGGAAAGAAATTTAGATTTTTAGCCAAAAAAGAATTGTTTAAGAATAAATTTTTAACTTGGTTTTTTCGCGGATTAGGTGCAGTACCTGTCGATAGAACACGCGCAGATACAAGGGCAGTAAAAGAGATATTTGCATTGTTAAAGAAGAATAAAAAGGTTTGTATTTTCCCACAAGGAACGCGTGCAAAAACTATAAAAATTGAAGGCGAAACAGCAAAAGAAGGTGTAGCAATGTTTTCTATCAGGACTAATACACCCGTTGTTCCTATGATGTATTCACGCAAAATCAAAGCATTTAGGCGTGTAAAACTGTATATAGGCGAACCAATCTATCCAGATGAGACAAGGAAAAAAGATAAAGAATATTTGGATGAATATTCAAATCTGATAATCGAAAAAATGAATTCATTACTAGAAGGAGATAAGCAATGAGAATGAAAGATTTTGATATAAGTATGACACAATATAGCAAGGGAGATATAATCACAGGTACTATTGTTATGATAAGCAAATCTGAGGTTGTGGTGGCGCTTGGCGGACTTAAAGAAGGCGTTTTTCCAAGAGCAGAACTTGACCCTGCTTTTAAAATAGGAGATGCAATTTTAGTTATGGTTACTGGCGCAATAGATGATAAAGGTTGTTTAGTTGTAAAACACGAAGGAGTCAATAAAGCAATAGAAGACAAAGAAAAATTAAACAGCATTAAAGTGGGTAGTGAATTGACATTTAAGGTTAAAAATATATCTACAGCTGGATTAATTGGCGAATTTGTGGGCTATAGAATTTTTGTACCATTCTCACAATGCAGATTGGAAGATTATAAGAATGCAAACAATTTAATAGATAAAGAAGTGACTGCTATTGTTATAGAACTTGATAACATTAAAAAATCTATGGTGTGCAGTAGTAAGTTGTTGGAATCTAACAATATTGTACCAGTTGAAATTGGCGATAATGTTAAAGGATCTATTATAAAACTAGAAGATAAATATGCAATTGTCCTTTTAAATAATGGTGCAAAAGCTAAATTATCAATTAGTGATGCGAGTTATAATAAACTAAATTCATTAAAAGATGTCGTTGAATTGGATAAAGAATACGAATTTAAAATTATTGACACCAATTCAGATTTTACGCGAATTAGTGTAGGACTCAAACAAACTCAAATAAACCCTATCGATGAAATATTTAACAATCTAAATATTGGCGATGAGGTAGAAGGAGTGGTTGCAAAAATTTTACCAATTGGTGCTATAATCAATCTTGATAATGGACTTAGAGCAATGGCGATAACAAAAGAAAATACTGACAAATCTAATGTTGCAACGCACTATATTTACAAACTTGGCACACGTGTAAAAGGCAACATTTCGCTGATTGATAAAGAAAGCCATAAACTCAATATCATTACCAACAAAAAGTCAGAATTGCATTAATTTGCTTTACTTATATTGAAGTTTTTGGTACAATATGACTATGAGAGCGATGGGTATAGATTTTGGTATTTCGCGTATTGGTATTGCTTTGAGTGATGAGACAAAATTTTTGGCGCGTCCGTATTCGACCTATTACGCTAAACATAATGATAGTGATATTCAATATTTTGTCGACCTTATTAAAAAAGAAAACGTTGATGAATTAGTTTGTGGCTTGCCTTTTAATATGATGGGTGAAGAGCAAGATATTGCTAAGTATACACGCGAATTTATTGGTAAAATTCAAAATAAAATTGATATAAAAGTTAGTTTTATTGATGAGCGTTTATCATCTGTTATGTCAGATGATATATTAAAGCAAACCGAACGTAATTGGCGTAAACGTAAGGAAAAATTAGACAGAGTTTCGGCAACTATAATTTTGCAAGATTATTTAGATAAAATCAAAAGGAGTTAAAAGTGAAAAATTTAAATGATGAAATTAAGAAAAAAACTAAAGTAAGGGTAAAGAATCCTATTCAACAAATTTTGGATGAAAACAATCACGAGAATGTGATTTTATATGATGACAATAATCATCCTATTGAATTCGAACAGATTGCTTTAATAGATTACAACAATAAATTGTATGCAATTTTAATTCCGGTTACACCTATGCAAGGCGTGAATGAAGGCGAGGGGGTATTGTTCTTAATTGATGAAGAAAAAGGCGATTTATCAGTTGTCACTAATGAAAAAACTATTGATGGTGTTTTAGAGATTTATCAAAAACTTATTGAAGAAGACGAAGATAAATAGTTTTTTAATATATAGTACATTTTCGAGCGCATTTTAAAGCGCTCAGATTTTGCGTGAATACAAATGTATTTTGAAAGAATGAACCTATACTATATACAAGCTATATCGTAAAAATTAGCAAAAATAGTTGACAATTTATCATTGATTTGTTAGAATAAAAACGTTCAATGAATAAGCACCTAATATGATTGCTTGACTGTTGCCATTTGGTTTACGAGCAAAATGAGTGTTAGGGAAGACAAAACAGGAGGTTAAAATTATGTCAGTTATTTCAATGAAACAATTGTTGGAGGCAGGTTGTCATTTCGGCCACCAAACAAGGAAATGGAATCCAAAGATGAAGAAATATATCTTCACGGATAGAAATGATATTCATATTATCAATCTAGAGGACACTTCAAAGAAGATTGATGAGGCATACGTATTCATTAAGGATAAAGTTTTATCAGGTGCACAGGTATTGTTTATTGGTACTAAAAAACAAGCACAAGAGACAGTTAAACAAGAAGCAGAGCGTAGTGGTATGTTTTATGTTAACTCTCGTTGGTTAGGTGGCACATTGACTAACTTTACCACTATTCGTAAGAGAGTAGACAGAATGAATAAGCTTAACAATATGGAAACGCTTGGCGATTTTGAGTTGTTGCCTAAAAAAGAAGTTATTAAGCTTAAAGCAGAACGCGATAAATTAGCTAACAATCTCAATGGAATTAAAGATATGACATCTATTCCAGGTCTAATAATTTTGGTTGATCCACACACTGAGCATATTGCTGTAAGAGAGGCTAAACGCTTAGGTATTCCAGTTGTAGCAATTGTTGACACAAACAGCGATCCAGATGATGTTGATTTATGTATTCCTGCTAATGATGATGCTATTGGTTCAGTTAAACTTATTTTAAGCGCTTTGACTGATGCTATATTAGAAGCAAAAGGCGGAGTTATTCTTCACGATTTAAGTGCAACTGATGAAGATATGTCTATGGAAGCAATGGTTAAAGGCGAACTTGCTGAAAAGAAAGAAAAGAAAGAAAAAGACCAAGCAAAAAACAAAGAAGAAATTGAAGAATAATGAATAAGGAGTAATAATGGGGATTACAGTTCAAGATATATCAAATTTAAGAAATATGACAGGCGCAGGTATGATGGATTGCAAGAATGCACTTATCGATGCTAATGGCGATATTGATAAGGCAATTGAAATTCTTCGTGAAAAAGGCATTGCAAAGGCCGCTAAGAAAGAGGGCAGAATTGCAGCAGAAGGCTTTATTGAAAGTTATGTTCACGGCGGTGGACTATACGCTTCTTTAATTGAAATCAACACCGAGACAGACTTTGCTGCTAAAAATGCAGAACTTAGAGAATTTGCACACAACCTTGCGATGCAAGTTGTTGCTTCTCGACCAATCTGTGTTAACATTGCAGATGTACCACAAGACAAAATTGAGCAAGAGAAGAATATCTATCGTACTCAATTGTTAAATGAAGGCAAGCCAGAAAATATGGTTGACCGTATCGTTGAAGGTAAAATCAGTAAATATTATGAAGAAGTTGTTCTTATGGAACAAGTTTACATTAGAGACCCTGAAGGTAATAAGAAAGTAAAAGATGTATTAACTGATTTCATAGCTAAGATTGGCGAAAAGATTACTATTAGACGATTTGTTTTGTTAACAATGGGTGAAGGTCTTGAAAAACGCAATGACAATTTTGCAGAAGAAGTTGCTGCTCAAGCAAATATGAAGAAATAAAAAGTCCGCTATTTAGCGGTTTTTTTATGCTTAATAATTAAAAATTTTAAAAGGGAGTATAGAAGTTTTGTATTTAATATCTAATGATATTTTAAATGTAAAATTTTCATAAAAACTTTAAATTTTTTAAAAAATCTCAAATTATTCTTAAGATAAAAAATAATAAAATTATTTTAACAACTATTAATAATGTTTTTTAGTTGCTTTTTTATGTAAAATTTATTATTATGTTATTACGAAATAATTTATTATTTTTGGAGGTTAATAAATAAAATGGTTGAAGAATATTTTTTAGAATATGAAGATAAATTATCTAAATGCTTTAATAGACTTATTGATGAATTAATGTTAATAAGGGTAGGTAGAGCTAATCCCAAATTGATAGAAAATATCAAAGTTGATTATTATGGCACAAAAACACCGGTTAATCAAACTGGTAATATTGTTGTACAAGATGCTCGTATGCTCGTTGTATCACCTTGGGATGTATCTACTCTTAAAAGCATCCGTGCAGGCATTGAGTCGGCGAACTTAGGTGTAGCTGTAAGCGATGATGGTAAGATTATTCGCGTTAGTTTTCCAATGTTGACTGAAGAGCGTAGAAAAGAACACGCAAAAGAAGCAAAAAAACTATTAGAAGAAGCAAAAATTGCAATGCGTAATATCCGTCGTGAAATTCTTGACATATATAAAGATATGAAGAAGAATAGTGAAATCACAGAAGATGAATATTCAACGATTGAAAAGGATGTTCAAAAATCATTAGACAATTATACCATAAAAGCTGATAATGCATGTGAAAAGAAAATTGCGGAAATTATGGAAGTATAAAATGAATATCGAAAAAATTAAATCAGATAAGCGTTTACCTAAGCATATAGGCGTTATTATTGATGGCAATGGCAGATGGGCAAAAAAACGTGGTATGTCACGTAGTATGGGGCATAAGTTTGGTTTTGAGAATTTAAAAAAACAAATCGAGTTTGTTGAGCAACTTGGAATTAAAAATTTATCAATCTATTGCTTTTCAACAGAAAACTGGAATCGTCCGAAAGAAGAAGTTGATTATTTAATGCAACTTTTTGAAGAAATGTTGGATGAATACAAAAATAAATATCTTGATAAGGATGTCCGCATAATCATTTCTGGAGATTTAAATGATGAACGCTTACCATTAAATGTGCGCAATAAAGCAAAAGAACTAATTGAGTTAACAAAATCAAAAACAGGTTTTATACTCAATTCTTGCATAAATTATGGTGGTAGACAAGAAATTTTATCTGCAGTTAATAGTCTCATATCTGATAACTTAAAATCTGTAAATGAGCAACAATTCGAGCAATATTTATATACAAAAGATATGTTACCATTAGATTTTATTATACGTACTTCTGGCGAACAAAGGTTGAGTAATTTTTGTCCGTGGCAGTCAAGTTATAGCGAACTTTATTTTCCAAAAGTCGAATGGCCGGGTTTTAATAAAAAACATATGATTAAGGCTTTAAAGGTGTTTATGCGTAGAAATAGGCGCTTTGGAGCAATAAAAGGATAGTTTATGAAAAAAAGAGTGATTACAGGATTTTTTGTAGTTTTAGCAGTAGCACTTGCTATTGTGAGTAAATTTTTACCATACAACATTGGCGATTACATTTTTGATATATTTATTATTCTTGTTTCAATTGTTGCTGGATTTGAAATGTGCAATATTATGGATAAAATAAATAAACCTGTCAATAAGTATATGACATCAATGTATCTTATTTTTAACTATATTATTCTCTTAATGTGCTTTAATGAAGTGAAACACTATTGGTTGATTTTAATAGAACTTGCTTCGCTATTAATATATTACATTTTGATTGTGATAGTAGAACTGATTAAGAATAAATCGGATAATAAGTTTAAAAATAGTTGTGTTGTAGGTTTTAACAGCATTTTAGCGTGCATATATCCATCATTTTTGTTTGGTTTGATACTTGTAATCAACCGAATGGACAGTTTTGCAGGTATTGAGTATATATCAATGATGTTTATTGTTATGGCGTTTGCTATTACAATGCTTAGCGATACATTCGCTTATCTAATTGGTTCTAAACTTAAAGGTCCAAAACTAGCACCAAAAATCAGCCCCAAAAAGACTATTAGCGGTAGCATAGGCGGTTTGTTGGGTGGTATTTTAGGTGCTATGCTTGTATATGCACTAATCTATAATGTAGGCAATTTAAATCTATTACTCAGTATGTACAATTTATCTTGGTGGCAATTTTTGCTCATAGGATTATTTGGTTCAGCAATTAGCCAATGCGGAGATTTATTTGAGAGTTATCTAAAGCGAAAAGCAGGCATAAAGGATAGCGGAAATTTATTGCCAGGTCATGGTGGAATGTTGGATAGGATTGATGCATTAATCTTTTGCGTGACATTCCTTTACATTATTATTCTAATTATTCTTGCATAATTTTTAAATTTAAGTATTATAATTAATAAAATATGTTTAACATTTTATCAATATCATCTGTATTCAGTTCTATCGGCTATATAATATTAGCCGTTATTGTTTTGTTATTTATGGTACTGATACATGAATTAGGTCATTACACAGCGGGTAAAATTTTAAAATTTAAAATCAATGAGTTCAGTGTTGGTTTTGGACCAAAAATCTTACAAAAAACTAAAAAAAATGGTGAAAAAATCAGCCTTAGAGCATTACCACTAGGTGGTTATTGTGCTTTTGAAGGCGAAGATGAAGAGGGGAATGTAAATCCCGATGCTTTTAATAATCAAAAGCCATGGAAACGATTGATCGTTTTATTTTATGGTGCGTTTTTTAATTTTTTAAGTGCGATTATATTTTCATTTATTTTGCTTGTTTCACATGGTTACGATTTAGTGCAAGTAAAAGATATCACTGCGGATTCAATAAACTATGGTTATTTATACTCACAAGATGTGATTGTTGGTATTGATAATACAGACATTGATTTTGTAAAAGATGACAATATCAATAGTTTGATTAGTGATTATGTTAAAGACAATTATACTAGCTATTTAGGCGAAGATTTGTCTAAAGAATATGATTTTAAGCAAGACAATAAAACATATTATATGGATAAACAACCTATGCCTTACAATATTCGCCGAGATGGTAAGGAAATTGTGGTTGATGGCTATATCAATGTAATCTATGACACTAATGGAAAGATGGCGGGCTGGTCATTATGTGAAACAGAAGTTACGGACAAGGGTGATTTTGTGCTAGTGACTTATCGTTATACATTTTTAGAAAGTCTAAAAGAAGCAGTGCCATTTACTTGTAAATGGGCATACAAAATACTAGTGATTTTTGGTCAGTTAATTACTGGACAATTAAGTATAAAATCATTGGGTGGGCCAGTCACAACAATCAATATGATTGCATCAAATGCGCAACAAAGTTTAGTTTATCTATTAATTTTATTACCATTAATAGCAGTTAATTTAGCGGTATTTAACTTGCTACCAATACCGGCGCTTGATGGTTTTCAAATGATATTTGTGCTAATTGAATGGATAAGAAAGAAGCCAATAAACAGAAAAGTTATCAATGCAATCAATAATATAGGATTATTAGTTTTGTTAGGATTCGTAATAATTATTGATGTTGTCCAATTGATATTATAGAGCCAAACTTCTATTGACAGTTTTGGCTTTTTTTGTTACAATACAAATATGGAATTAGAGATTTTTGACAAAATATATGCAGGTTTAAAATTAAAAGATGCCATCTACACAGAGAAGACTAATGCTTGTGTTGTCAATTTTTTATATAATCCCGAACTTTTTAGCATTACAGATGATAAACGCCAATTTATTATTGACAAATTAACAGAATTAGTTGGCAACTATGTCAATTTTGAGATTAATTTTATTCGTTGTCCATTAGATAAACGTGCCATTGCCAGTCATACATATACTACATTAATCAATAACTTCCCAGCAGTTAGTAAAAATTTTTCATTAGAAGATATTATGGTTGAGATTGACAATATGACAGTCAATTTAACATTAAAGTTATCAAATAGTGTATATGATTATGCAGTTGGAGTCAATCGTGAGAGTTTAGTTGCTGAGAAATTAAAAGATAGTTTTCTAGCAGACTTTAATGTAAATTTCATAAAAAAAGAAGATGAAATTGTTGCAAAGAATTATATTGAAAGCAACATAGAATTAATGGAGAGCATTAAACCACGTGAAGAAAAAACAATATTTAATTTAACAGAAATAACCAATATTATAGGCAATAATGATTATTCTGTTGCAATTGATTATTCAACAATAACTTCCCCTATTGAGAATGTAGTAATATGCGGGGATATCATCTCAATTCAAAAGCGAAATTACACAAAACATTACACCAAGAATAAAGAGACAAAAGATATTGAACGCGTATTTTACTCATTTGCAATAAAAAATGATAATAAAATTATATATTGTTCGATTTTCCCAAAACAAGCAGATGAAGCGAAAGGGGACTTGATTGAAGTGGGGATGAGTGTCTGTTGTTATGGTTCGTTTAGAGAATATAATAACAAACTAAATTTCACAGCAACAACAATAGGTAGATGTGTTTATAATAAAGTCCAAAAACAGACTGGCAATAAATCAGTTAACGATGAATATCATACAGTTTTTCCTACTAAATATATTGATTATGAACAGGCTGATTTATTTATGCAAGATGACAAGGTTTTTGAAGGTTCATTCGTTGTTTTTGATATTGAAACCACTGGGCTGGAGGCAGACAAAGACTCAATTATAGAGATAGGTGCTTGCAAAATTCAAGATGGCAAAATTATAGAACTATTTTCAACGTTTGTAAATCCTGAACGCCATATACCTAGCGAAATCACAGATTTAACTGGTATTGATGATAATATGGTTAAAGATGCCCCTACAATCAACTATGTTTTACCTGATTTTTATAAATTTTGCTATGGTTCTACAATGGTAGCGCATAACATTGCTTTCGATATTTCATTTATTCACAATGCAGGCAAAAAATATTCATATAATTTTGATAATCCTACTATGGATACAATGATAATGTCGCGCGAGAAATTAAAAGGTTTGAAAAATTATAAACTTGGCACTGTTGTTGAAAAATTAGGCGTTATATTAGATAATGCACATAGGGCAATAAATGATGCAACAGCAACCGCTAAAGTTTTTATTAAATTAATGTAAACTAAGTTATTTAATAAAAAATAATTAAAATCTATTGATTATTTTATTTTGTTATGGTATAATATAATAGATTACTAGGAGTGGCTCGCCACTCCTACTTGATTTTAAAGGAGTGATATGAAAGTTGCAGAATTAGTTTTTAAAGAAATCGAACCATTATTTTCAAACACTGACATAAGATTAGTTGATGTTGAATATGTCAAAAAGAATGATGGTATGCATTTGGTTATTTATATTGATAAGCAAGATGCTATAACTATTGATGATTGCGTTTTTGTCAACAATCTTATAGATGAAACATTAGAAACGCTCAACCCAACAGATGACAAGCCTTATATCTTAGATGTATCATCTTACGGATTAGATAAACCGCTTAAATTTTCTTGGCAGTTTGATAAATATTTAAATCAAAAAGTGGATGTTAAATTGTATAGAAAAATAGATAATATGAAAGAGTTTAGCGCAATATTAAAAAACTATTCAGACAAAGATTTTACATTTGATTTAGATGGACAGCTTTGTACAATATCTAGAGTAGATATTGCATATATCACACCATATATAGATTTTAATTAAAAAGGAGCAGATTGTGATTAATAAAGATTTTTTTGAAGCATTAAGAGATTTAGAAACAGAAAAAGGCATTTCTAGCGATGTGTTTATCTCAGCATTAGAGCAAGCGCTTACTGCGGCATACAAGAAGAATAGTGGTATGGCAAAGAATACGCAAGTTAAACTAAATCCAGAAAAACATACTATTAAAATTTACTCTTACAGGACAGTAGTTGAGAATGTAGAGGATGAAGATAAAGAGATTAGTTTGGAAGATGCACGTAAAATTAAAAAGTCATACAAAGTTGGCGATATGGTTATGCAAGAAGAAAGCACTAAAGAATTTAACCGCATTGCTGTTCAAACAGCCAAACAAGTCATCACTCAAAAAATTAAAGAGATTGAGAAACAATCAGTTTTCAAAGACATAGCAGAGAAAGAAGGCAAGCTTGTTGTTGCCAATGTTAAACGCTATGATGCGGATAATGTTTATCTAGAAATCGGTGGTACAACGCTTGAAGGATTGTTAACCAAAAAGGATATGCTTCCAACTGATAATTTCAAAATTGGCGACAAAGTTAAAGTATACGTGCGTCATATTAAAGAAGACTTTAAAGGAACAGTTGTTCAAGTTAGTAGAACGCATGTAAATTTTGTTAGATTGTTGCTAGAGATGGAAGTCCCAGAACTTGCAAATGGTGTTGTATCTATTGTAAATATCGTGCGTGAGCCGGGATTGAGGACAAAAGTTGCTGTCAGTACGAGTGTTGCAAATCTTGACCCAGTTGGTGCGTGCATTGGTAATAAAGGTATGCGTATCAATTCAATCATCAACGAATTAAATGGCGAAAAAATTGATATAATTGCATATAGTGATAACCCAGCAGATTATATTGTATCTGCATTAAGCTCTGCCGAAGTTAGTGAAATCACTGTTGATACGCCTGCAGGCATTGCTAATGTAACAGTACCAGAGAATAAATTATCACTTGCAATAGGTAAAGGTGGTCACAATGTTCGTTTGGCAGCGAAACTAACTGGATACAAAATTGATGTTAAAGCAAACAAAGCAATAGAGCATAAAACTAATGATGTGGTTAGCACGACCAACGCTAACATTGTTTTAGATGATGACTTCTTCAACGATATTGATGAGTAGGAGTTTATAATGCATATAAAACAAGAACGAAGATGTGTTGCTTGTAGAAAACCGAAAATTCAAACTGACCTTTTACGCATTTCAAAAATTGATAACTATTTTCAACTAGATGTCAATAATAAACTTGGTGGTAGAGGGGCGTATGTTTGCAAAAACAATGAATGTATTAACATAACGATTAAAAAGCATTTGTTAAATAAATCATTTAGGATGAATGTACCTAATGAGATTTATGATAAATTAGCAGAATATGATAATTTAAATTGCTTAAATTAATAAAGGAGAAATTAAGATTGGCTATTGAAAACAAAAATCAAGAATTTAATAAATCTATAAAACAACTGCAAACAATGATACACGACAAGTTGTTTATAAATCTTGCAGAGAGTTATTATAATTTAAAAATTGAAATTAATAATCTTGTGCGAACAGTTAAAGACAAAGAGGCTAGTTTAATATCAAATATGAAAGACAAAGAAGTTCTGCTAGAATCAAAAATTGAACAGCCTAAACAAGAAACAATAACAGAACAACTTAAAGAAGCCACTTCTTTGCCATCTTTTTCAGCCAAAAAACAACCTAAAGAACAAGTTATTAATAATAAAACAAAAGATAATACAAGGAATGATTTCAATAAGCCATACAAACCTTATAATTCATTTAATCAACAGCCTAATAATAGGAATTATCAAAATCAAAACAATCAGAATAGGTCATACAATCAGAACAGGCCATTCAATCAAAACAAACCATTCAATCAAAATAAAGAACGTTCTCAAAAAGAATATTCAAAGCAACCATCAATTAATTACGCTCAACCGATAATCACTCAAACACCAAGTCGTAATTTTAATAATAAGAAAAAAGAAAATGAACATTTTGAGGAAAAACGTCAATATACAAAACGTGATTTATTAAAGCGCGGAATGATGGTTGAAGAAAATACAGAAGACAGAATGTTGTCTAGAAAGTTCCGTCCAAAGAAAAAAGAAACAACACCTCAAGTAGTGCAAAAGCCACAAGGTCCAGCAGTCATTACAACTGACAATATTACAATTAAATTATTGTCAGAATTGAGCGGAAAACCTGTCAGTGAAATCATTAAAAAATTTATGCTGTTAGGTATGATGGTAACAATTAATTCAACTATTGATTTTGACACGGCCGAACTAGTAATGAATGATATGGGTGTTGAATTAATCCAAAAACTTGACAAAACTAGTGAAGACAAACTTAAAGAAGTCCAAAAAGATATTAGATCATATTCAGATGAGGATGCTGAACCACGACCACCAATTGTAACTGTAATGGGGCACGTTGACCATGGTAAAACTAGTTTGCTTGACTACATTAGAAAGACCAAAGTTACATTGAGTGAAGCTGGTGGTATCACACAAGCAATAGGTGCGTATCGTGTAGATGTTAATGGCAAGTATATTACATTTATTGACACGCCTGGTCACGAAGCGTTTACTGCAATGCGTGCACGTGGTGCATCAGTTACAGATATTGCAATATTGATTGTTGCAGCAGATGATGGCATTATGCCACAAACAGTGGAAGCAATTAACCATATTAAATCTGCAAATATACCTATGATTGTTGCAATCAACAAAATGGATAAGCCACAGGCAGACCCTGATAGAATATTGCAACAGTTAGCAGAGCATAATGTGTTGCCAGAAGCGTGGGGTGGAGATGCGATTGTTTGTAAGATTTCTGCGCTCACAGGCGAAGGAATTGATAAGTTGTTAGAAACAATTTTGTTTGTTGCCGATATGCAAAATCTTAAAGCAAATCCAAATTCGCCAGCAATAGGAACAATTTTAGAGGCTAGACTAGATAAAGGTAAAGGTGCATTGGCATCATTAATTGTAATCGATGGTTCATTAAAGGTTGGAGATACAATAGTTTCAGGCAAGAGTTTGTGTAAAGTAAAAGCAATGATTGATGAGAACAATAAACAAGTCAAAGTTGCAACTCCAAGTATGCCTGTAACTGTATTAGGTTTTAATGAAGTACCTAATGCAGGCGAAACATTCACTGTTGTTGATGAGAAATTGTCAAAGCAAATTGTTGAAGATAGACGTGCTAAACAAAGAGAAGAACTACTCAAGGGTAGTGGCGGTAATACCTTAGAAGATTTAATACAAAAAACAAGCGAAAAAGATGTCAAAATTTTAAATGTAATACTAAAAACTGATGTAAATGGTTCACTAGAAGCTATCAAATCATCAATCGCAAAATTAATCAATGATGAGGTTAAAATTAATATCTTGCATAGTGGCGTAGGCGCGGTTAGTGAGAGTGATTTAATTTTGGCTAATGCATCAAACGCTATGGTTATTGCATTTAATGTTGGTCAAGACAGCAAGGTAAAAACACTAGCTGAGCGTATGAAAATAAAAATTTATTCATACAAAATTATTTATGAATTGTTAGAAGATATAGAGTCTATCATTAAAGGTATGAAAGAACCTAAATACGAAGAAATTTATTTAGGTAAAGCTGAAGTATTAATCGTATTCAAATTGACTGGTGTTGGCATTGTTGCTGGTAGTATTGTTCGCGATGGTAAAATTGTTCGTGGCGAACACGTTAAAGTTTATCGTGGAGATGAACTTATTGCAACCAGCGAAATTAAATCATTGAAAATTGTCAAGGATGATGTCAAAGAAGCAGGTAAAGATAGAGAATGTGGTATTAAATTAACCAATTTTGATGAAATTCAAGTAGGCGATAGAATTGAATGTTTTACATTAAAAAGGATTGAAGAATAATGAAAAATATTAGATTGGAACGCATTAATAGTGAACTGCAAAAAGCAATATCTTTTATAATTGATAACAAAATTCGTGATCCGCAAATTGATGCCATAATTAGTGTAAGTAGGGTTGATACTACACCAAATCTTGAGTACGCGCGCGTTTATATAACATCTTTTGGTAAAACCGATAAAAATGAAGTTTTGGCACAAATTAAAGGTGCTGGTGGATTTATTCGTGGGGAATTATCTAAGCGTGTCAAATTGCGTATAACACCTAGACTTGAATTTATTTATGATGATAGTGAAGAATATGCCAACAAGATTGAAAATATTTTAAAAAATATTAAATATTCAACTGAAGCGGATGAGAGCAATGAATAAGGGTGTTATTGTTGTTAATAAACCTATAGGCTGGACGAGTTTTGATGTAGTCAATAAGATTAGGCAGTTGCTTAAAATTAAGCGTGTTGGTCATTTAGGTACGCTTGACCCTATGGCAACAGGTGTTTTGTTAGTCACATTTGGTAGTGCTACAAAATTGTTTGATATTATGCAAGAAAAACAAAAGTCTTACATTGCAGAATTTGAACTTAATAAATTGACAGACACATTAGATTCGACTGGCAATATCTTAAAAACAGACAATACAAAAGTTAGTAAAAATGACTTAGAGTGTGTGGTAAATAGTTTTGTCGGTAGAATTAATCAAATTCCGCCACAGTATAGCGCGAAATCTATATCAGGAGTGCGAGCTTATGATTTAGCAAGGCGTAATATTGACTTTGAGTTATCACCCAAATTGGTTGAAATATACGAGATAAAACTAATTGAATTTTGTGAGTCATCTAATCGTTTTAAAATCAGTGTCAGTTGCAGTAGTGGCACATATATTAGAGCATTAGGTCGTGATATTGCACAAAAATTGAATACTTATGCTACTATGACTAATTTAGTGCGCACAAAGGTTGGTAAATTTGAAGTTGACAATGCTGTTGATATGGCAAATTTGACAGATGAAAATATTATAAATCATTGCATAACAATCGATGATTTATTAGACTTTGAACGAATTGATTTAGATGAAAATCAAACTAAAAAAATTCTTAATGGACAAATATTAAAAATTAACAAAAAAGATGCAGTTTATAAATTGAATAACGACTATGATACGATAGCATTAATTAATGTTAAAGAAAATTTTGCAAAAATGTCAGTTTTTTTAGGTTAAACAATTGGCAAAACACAATTTATATGTTAATATACATTATATAATAAATTTTAGAAAGGAGAAATTATGATTACAGCAGGAGATATTAGAAAAGGAATTGTTTTTGATGATGGTAGTTCAACAGACCCTAAAAAGCCTAGCTTGTATTTAGTGGTGGATTTCCAACATGTTAAGCCAGGTAAAGGCGCTGCTTTTGTTCGTACAACTATTAAAAATGTCATCACTGGCAAGATATTAGAACGTACTTATAATCCATCAGAAAAAATTAATGATATTTCAATTGAAAGAAAAGAAATGATGTATCTATACAATGAGGGCGGATTGTACTATTTTATGGACAATGAAACTTATGACCAAATTCCTTTTAACTATGATACAGTTAAGGAGGCTTTGAATTTTGTTGTAGAGAATACTAATTGCAATGTTCAATTTTATAATGGTACACCAATAAGCATTGAACCACCAATCTTTGTTGAATTGACAATTGCAAAAACTGAACCCGGTGTGCGTGGTGATACAGTTAAAACTGGTGGCAAACCTGCAACTCTTGAGACAGGTTATGTTATTCAAGTGCCATTATTTGTTAACGAAGGCGACAGAGTGCGTGTTGATACTCGTACTGGCGAATATATGGAAAGATTGTAATAATTTGTTGCATTTGCTCATAGCATAAAAAATATTAAAAACGCTAAAATTATCGAAAAATTAATACTATTGCAGTATTGATTTTTTTTTGCATTTTTATAATCAAATTTTAATATTTTTTAATATGTTAAAAGATTATTTAGAGCCAAACATATATTCAGCAATCACAAAATCATTCAGTTTCAGTACTATTACTGAAATCAGGATGCGTATGAATGAAAAATTAATAGTTGTCATCGGTAATAAAAAATATTATTTAAAGGATGATAACAATGAATTCATTATTGTAAACAAGTCAACAATAGATAATTTTGTAGCAAGAATTAGTGAAAACTCACTATATGCTTTTAACGACAATATTATCAATGGCTTTTTAACGCTACCAAAAGGTGTTAGAGTTGGACTATCTGGTAAAGTTGTTAGCGATAATGACAAAATTATCACAATAAAAGATTTTCAATCAAGCAAGATTCGAATTCCGCATGTTCTAAAAAATTGCAGTTTCCCAGCATACGAGTATTTAATTGATGATGAAATTAAAAATACACTCATTATATCTCCACCGGGTTGTGGCAAAACTACATTCTTACGTGATTTTATTTATCAAATCAATGAACACAATTTACCAGTTAATATACTTATAGCAGATGAACGAAATGAAATAGCATCAGTTGTGTCGGGTGAGCCTAATATTGATTTAGGTGGTTTTTGCGATATATATACAAATTGTACTAAAAAATTTGCATTCAAAAATGGCATCAGGAGTATGAATCCAGACATAATTATAACAGATGAAATTGACCTTGATAACGACATTAATTCTATACTTGAAGCGATAAATTCAGGTGTGAAAGTTGTCGCAACAATTCACGCTAAAGATTTAAAAGATTTAAGACGAAAACCAAATTTTGATTATATCTTAAATGAAAAAATGTTCTCTCGGTTTGTTGTTTTGTCAAAAGATGATGGCGTTGGAACGTTAAATAATATATATGATGAAAAATTGAATTGCATTTATTGTAGGTGCGTATGAAATTGATACTAATAATTATCCTTATATCTGTCATTATGCTGATTTCGTATGCGGTAACTGAACAAATTAAAGACAAGTTTGATTTTTATTCTAATTTAAAAAATTTCTTGACACAATTTAAAATTAATATATCGTTTAGGCAAGATAAAATTTTAGAATTTTTAAATAAAACAAAATGCAAAAAACAATTCGCCTTATTTATTGAAGATTATAAACAATATTTAAAGACAAACGAACTATCACTAGTCAATATTAAAATTTTGGATGAAGAAGAAAAAACAGATTTAATTGATATTGTAAATAATTTAGGCAAGCACAATATAGAAAATGAGATAGGGCAGATTGAAGCCTACTTAAATACCATTGATATCAAACTTAATAAAGCGAAAGATGATAAGGATAGACTATGTCCTATGATTATTAAACTATCACTTTTGTTTGCTGTTGGACTTGCTATTTTACTCATTTAGAAAAGAAAAAGGAGGAAATATGGAAATTATTTTTAAACTTGCAGGAATAGGGTTTATCACTTCAATTGTCAACCAAATTTTAAAATATTGTGGCAAAGAAGAAATTGCTTCAATTACAACACTAGCTGGACTCATAATCAGTTTGCTAATGGTGGTAGGATTGGTGCAAGACTTATTTGAAACAGTTAAAGCGCTGTTTGTATTTTGAATTAGGTAATAGTAATGACAGAGATTTTAAAAATCATAGCAGTTGCATTAATTACAGTTTTTGCTAGTATGTTGGTCAAGCAGACAAAACCTGAGATTGCTATGCTTATTGCAATTGCTGGTAGTATTTTAATAATTATAATGGCAGTAAATAACGTATCATCTGTCATTACTTCTTTCTATAAAATTTTTCAAAAAACAGGAGTTGAGACATCACTTTTACTGCCTTTATTAAAAATAATAGCAATTGGATATATTACAGAATTTGGAGCCAATATTTGTGTTGATGCGGGTGCAAACAGTATTGCAGACAAAATACTATTTTGCGGTAAAATTATCATTTTGATGGTGGCTTTGCCAATAATTACGACCGTAATAGATATGGTGGTGACTTTGTTATGAAATTAAAAAAATGTTCATCAAATAAATGCACAATAATTTGTATGGTAATATTAATTTCGTTGCTTGCTATTTTTACTCCTATTGGTACATTTTGTGAGACAACTGAAATAGTAACTATCAGCGAAGACCTGAATGGCACAATAATTGAACAACTAGACAACATTGATTTTTCTGAATTTAACGAAGTTTTAATAGAGTTCAATGAAAACAATTCAGATATTTTTTCTATCTCAAACATAAGAAACAAAGTTTATTCAATCATTAGTGGCGAAAATGCTGTAAATTATTCTTCATTTTTCGCTAGTATTATCTCTATATTTATTGAATTGATTGCAAAATATTTACCGCTCTTATCACTTATTGTTGCCATAGGTGTTATCAGTAATTTATTAAATGGTTTTAAATCAAAGTTCAATGAAAAAAGCAGTTCAAATATTATCCATCTAGTATGCTTTATGTCTGTGGTGATTTTAGTCATCGGGATGGTTACTAATTTGGCAAACATTTGCTCTAAGGCTATCAATTCAATGACCAGTCAAATGGAGATATTGTTTCCAATATTATTGACACTGATGACTGCATTAGGTGCAAGTGCAAGCGCGGGCGTATACCAGCCAGTTGTGGCAATAATTACTACATATGTTGCTGACTTTTTTAAGATGATAATTTTACCATTGTTCACATTTAGTTTTGTGATTAATATTATATCGAACATTAGTGATTCAGTTAAACTAGATAAATTCAACTCATTTATATCAAGTTTATTCAAATGGTTAGTAGGTCTGATTTTTACATTGTTTTTTGCAATTTTTACTATTCAAGGAATAAGTGCAGGTAGTTTTGATAGCCTTAGTATTCGAACAACGAAATACACTATAAAAAGTTATGTTCCAGTAATGGGTGGATATTTATCAGATGGGATGGATTTGATACTATCTAGTACGCTTTTAATAAAAAATTCAATAGGTTTAGTGGGAGTGCTTATGATAATTAGTACAATCATTTCACCTTTATTAGAGATAGTGGTATTTAGTTTGTTAATGAAATTAGTATCAGCAATTTTGCAACCAATGGGCGATAGTAAGACATCCAATTTTCTTATGTCTATTTCAAAATCAATCACAATGCTTTCTAGTTGCATAATCGCAATAGGATTTATGTATTTGATATCAATAGGTTTGGTTATGACAACCTCTAATGTGGTGCTATGATGACAGAATATATTTTAAGTATATTAGGAATAGTTTTGTTGGGTGTGATGATAGATGTGATTATTCCTAGTGGTAGTATAAGCAAATTCATCAAAAGTTTGTTTGGGATATTTGTGTTAGCGGTAATAATTATGCCAGTTATAAAATTTTTTAACACCACTCGTGATTTTAATCTTGAATACACTAATTACGAGTTAAATCAAACACTATTAAATTATATAAATAATCAAAAGGTTTTAGCGATTGCAGATGACATAGAAACTGAATTATATGATAATGGATTTAGCAATATTGACATTAAAATTAATTATTCTACAAACGACAACAATTTAACTTACAATTCTTGCGAAGTTAATTTGAAAAACTTGGTAATTTCCAAGGACAAGCAACATATAAATAAGTATGAATTCATAATTGAGGTTATTAAGGAGTACACAAATTTGGTTGAAGAGGTGATAATATTCTATGAATGAAAAAACAACTAAAACTAATAAATGGTTGGACAAACTAAAAAAAGTAAAACATATAGAAATTTACATAGCTATAATCTTCATAGTTATATTAGGTCTCATTTATATGTCAAATTTTACGGGCAAAACAAGTTCTTCAACAATAAAAAACACAAGCGACTTAACAGTAACAGCTTATGTTGAAGATTTAGAAAATAATCTCAAAGAAATTATTGAAAGTATTGGAGGTGTATCAAATGTTAAAGTTATGATTACTTTGGATATGTCTAATGCAGAAGTTCAAGATTCAAAAATCAATCTATCGACATTTCCGCCAATCAAAGGAATAGTTGTTACAGCAAAGGGTGTAAAAGATATCAGTGTAAAAATGAGTGTGTTACAAGCAGTAGAGGCGGTTATTGATATCACGAACACAAATATTGAAATAATTTCAAGTGGATAAATTATTATATTATTAAAAAATAAATTAAAAAAAGGAGTTTATTATGCAAAAACCATTATCAAAAAAGAAAAAAATAATTATTTTATCAGTTATGATTGCATTATTGCTTATAACTGGATATGTAAATGTCGCTTTAAATAGTTCAATTGCGAGCGAAATTTCAACCGAAACAAGCGGTACAAGTGCAAATTTTTACACAACATATAGGACAAATCGTGAAGCAACTCGAACACAAGAAATACAATTCTACGATTCAATATTAGCAAGTAGTAGTTCTAGCGAAGAAGCAAAGGAAGAAGCAGAAGAAAACAAATTGGCTTTAATTTCTCAAATGGAGAAAGAATTAGTTACAGAAGGCATTATTCGAGGCAAAGGATTCTCTGATGCAATTGTCACTACTTCTAGTGCAAATGTAAATGTATTTATTCAAGCACAAGAACTTACAAAAACAGAGGTTGCACAAATTACTTCAATTGTTACTGAACAATTAGGTGTAGAGATTGACAAAATTATTATCATACCTTCCGCTTAGAAATAATATTTAATAAAATGAATAAGTTTTATTTAAGAATATTTGCTATAATTAAATCTTTGTGTTATACTATATCAGTAGAGGTTTGTAATTATGGCACAGATTAAAAATTATAGTGGTGGCAGTGAAACTTTAATCAACAAAAATATGGTTTTGTCTATCATCAGTTTAGCAACAAAAGAAATTGATGGTGTAATTGATGTCTACCAGCCGACCAAACTTTCACTTAAACGAATTTTTAATAGAAATATTGGTAAAGGTGTAAGGGTAAAATATACCAAATTTGGCATACTTATAGACATATACGTTGTAGTTGCAACAGACATTGAAGTAAATGATGTAGTGTACAAAATCCAGCATAATGTAAAGAATAGCATTACATCATTATTACCTATTAAGATTAAAGCAATCAATGTTCATATTATGGATGCTAGTGAAAAAATTCTCTCTAAAAAATAGAGAGAGTTTTTGCTTTACATAAAGGAGCGGTATGAAAAGGTCAGAAGCAAGAGAAGAAGCATTTAAAATTATTTATTCTAAAATTTTTAACAATTCTATAGATAATGAAATTGAGATAGATGATAAAGATGCGTTAGAATTTGTCACTAATATCTTGAAATCATTTGCTACAAATTATAACGAAATTAATCAAACAATCAGTAATAATTTAAAAGGATATACAATCGAACGCCTTAATAAAATTGACTTAAGTATAATCGTTTTAGCAATAATTGAATTGAATTATATCAAAGAAAATCCTAAAGAAGTGATAATTAATGAGGCGGTTGAACTTGCTAAAAAATATTCAACTGAAAAAAGTCCTAAATTTATTAATGGTTTTTTGGCGGGAATAGTTAAATAATGAAAATATTTTCTGTTAGTGAAATTAGCAGGTTAATTAGAGATATTATTGACAATGAAACGCTTTTTGAAGATGTTACTATCACAGGCGAATTGTCCAGTTTTTCTGTTAGCAGAGGTATCGCATATTTTACTTTAAAAGACAACGATAATATACTTAATTGTATTCAATTTAATTGTAAACAAGAGTTTGCAATAGGAGACAAGGTGCAATGTGTAGGCAATATTAAGTATTATGCAAAAACAGGCAAGTTATCTCTCAATGTATTAAAGATTGAGCATTGTGGCATTGGCGAGTTATATCAACAATTCCTAGCATTAAAATCAAAGTTAGAAAGCGAAGGATTGTTTAATGCGGAACATAAGATTCCTATACCTAAATTTGTAAACTCGATAGGAGTAGTGACAAGTAGCAAAGGTGCAGTTTTACAAGATATTCGAAATATTGGCTTAAGGCGTAATCCTAATCTTGAAATATACGTTTATGATGCACAAGTGCAGGGTAATAATGCTGTTAGTGATATTATAAATGGTATAACATATTTTGATAACCTTACTGATGTTGATGTGATTATTGTAGCACGCGGTGGCGGTAGTGTAGAAGATTTAGCGGTATTTAATAATGAGGAATTAGCACGAATAACTTATATTTGCAACAAACCTATTATTAGCGCGATAGGACACGAAACAGATTTTACAATAATTGACTTTGTGGCTGATTTACGTGCGCCAACTCCAAGTGGCGCAGCTGAAATTGTCACTTTTGATAATATTGAATTAAGGCGACATATTTTAAATATACTAGATGAATATAACGATAACTTAAATGCTAAATTTCAAGATTTATCAAGTCAGTTAAATATCAATATATTATCAATAAATGATAAAATAACAAATTTAGTAAATGATGAAACATTATATATAAATTCAATTCTAAATAATATTGATAATTCAATAAAAATTAAACTAGATAATACTAAATATAGGGTAGATATGGCATTGAATACACTAGATAAGTTAAATCCCGTTAAATTGCTAAAATCTGGTTATAGTATTGTCACACATAATAATGAACCGATTAAAGATGTCAATATTGGTGATGAAATTAATATTATGACAGAGAAATTAAATATTTCTGCCACGGTTAAAAATAAGGAGTTAAGATGTTAGAACAAGATATCAAAAGATTAGAAGAAATCGCACAACTTATAGAAAAAGGTAACAATTTAGATGAAAGTTTAAAATTGTACGAAGAAGGTTGCAAATTAGCAAAATCTTGCTTAAAAGATTTGGAAAAAGCAAAAGGAAAGATTATAATGATTAAGAAGACATTAGAAGATAAAGATAAGGAGTAATTTATGGCAAAAGAATTTGTTAGTGACATTGCTGACATTAATACAGATTTCCCACAATGGTATACAGATGTTGTGTTAAAGACTGAAATGGTAGACTATGGACCAGTCAAAGGTACTATGGTTATTCGACCATATGGTTATGCAATTTGGGAACGAATACAAGAATATTTAAACACAGAATTTAGGCGCGTTGGTGTTAAAAATGCATATTTTCCAATGCTCATTCCCGAAAGTTTTTTAAAACGTGAAGCTGAACACGTAGAAGGTTTTGCGCCTGAAGTGGCTGTTGTAACATATGCTGGTGGTAAAGATTTAGCAGAGAGATTAATTATTAGACCAACTAGCGAAACAATTATTTGTGAGATGTTTAGCAAATGGGTAAAATCGTATCGTGACCTACCAATGAAAATCAATCAATGGTGTAATGTTGTGCGATGGGAGAAAACTACTCGACCATTCTTAAGGACAAGCGAATTTTTGTGGCAAGAGGGGCACACAGTGCAGGCTAGTTTTGAAGATGCTGAACAAGATGTTGTCAAGATGCTTAATATTTACAAAGATTGCTTAACAAATTTACTTGCGATACCAACTTTGACTGGCAAAAAGTCTGAACACGAGAAATTTGCGGGAGCAGTGAACACATATTCAGTCGAAGCAATTATGAAAGATGGCAAATGTTTGCAATCTGGCACAACACATAATTTAGGTCAAAATTTCGCAAAATCTAGTGATATCAAATTTTTAAATAAAAATGAAGAATTAGAATACGCTTATTCGACCAGTTGGGGTGTTAGCACGCGTTTAATTGGTGCACTTGTAATGACGCATGGTGATGAACGTGGACTTAAAATGCCACCTAATGTTGCACCTATTCAAGTTGTAATAATCCCTATTGCCAGTAAAGTTGCAGGTGTATTAGAAAAGTGTGATGAAGTTTTAAATGCTTTAGTTAATGCAGGTTTTAGGGCAGAATGTGACAATTCTAACAACACTCCTGGTTGGAAATTTAATGAATACGAAATGAAAGGTGTGCCAATTCGTATTGAAATTGGTCCACGTGATATTGAAAATGGCGTTGCTACTATTGTTCGTCGTGATACGCACGCTAAGAGTCAATTGTCATTATCTAATTTGACAGAACAAATAGATTTAACGCTAAAAGATATTCAAGCAAATATGTTATCGCAAGCAGAAGAAAATATGAGAAATGCAATAGTTGAGACAGAAGATTTTGATGAAATGGTTCGCGAGATTAATTCTAATAAAGTTGCATTATCATATCATTGTGGTAGTATTGAATGTGAGGATGAGATAAAAAATCAAACAACTATTACAACACGCAACATTCATTCATATGACAGCGAGCATAAATGTGTTTTTTGTGGCAAGCCAAGTAAATATCGCATATATTTTGGCAAACAATATTAATATTGTAAAATCTTAATTTTATGTTAATGATTATAAATCTGTCTTAATCGACAGATTTTTTTTAAAAAATATAGACAAATTGATATGTATTTGTTAAAATATAGTTAACTAAATTCATATATTATAATATGGATTATGTTTTTTTGCTATATGTGGAATTTAATTAGGAAATTTAGGAGTATTCCAGAGAAAAAGAAAATAATTGTTTATGGTAAGTTAGCGTTATTAAAAAACTTATTTTATTTTTTCTTTAAAATTATAGTTGGTTTAGTATTTAAATCCTGGTTCCTTATAGCTATCGCAATATATAGTATATTCATCGCCTATGTTAAAAATAATTGCAGTCGTGGTTTGATGAGAAATAAAGATAATATTAAGGATATTCAGTACTATATACGTGGTGGAACAATGTTAGCTTTATCTAGTTTATTTTATATTGCATATTCAGTTTTCCAAATTTTCTATCCATCTAATACTAATTATAATCTAATAATTGCAATTGCCATTGCTGCTTTTGCAACTTACAGCATAGCTATGTCGCTATGGGGAGTAATACGTGCCAAAGGTAAAACAATGTTAATTAAGCAATACAAATTAACCAATTTTGCCACCGCGTTTAATAACTTAGTCTTAACTCAAATCGCACTTTTATCACAAACTCCTGTTCCAAACGTGGCTTTATATAATGGTATATTAGGTGTGGCAGTTGGACTGATTATTTTAGGAATCGGATTATATTTATTATTTGATGGATTGCATAAAAAACGTAAATATTATCAATTGATTGAAAAATATCCTAATATTTTAAAATATTTAAATACACAAATTAAATAATCTTAACAATAAAATAAAATTTTATTAGTCATTATTATCAAATTCAAATTTAATATCATTTAACTATATGTTAGATTATAAATAATTTAATCATTTAATATAAGATTTCATAATTGTGATATGTATTGAAAGTTAAAAAAAAGACAGTAGTTCTGGCTTGGTTTTATGTCATCAATTTTAATATTGGTACCCTTATGGGGAATCGAACCCCAGTCTCAACCGTGAGAGGGTCGCGTCCTAACCGCTAGACTATAAGGGCATATTGCTTAGACTTTGATATAATAACATAAAACTTTAATTAATACAAGCATTTTTTAAAAATTTATATTAAATTTTATTTTTAATTAAATTAGTATTTAATTTTACATTAATTTATGATATAATCTCAGTGTGAAAGAGAGATGGTTTAATTATCGACCATTATGGATGATTTTCTTGTTCCTATTATTAGGAAGTCTTTTTGTATTTTATATTATTAAGAAAACAATAGTGACAATTGTAATAACTATTATTGTTATTATAATATTAATTGCATATGCCATAATTAAACGTAAGATTAAATATTTACTTATTCCGTTAATATCTTGTATAATTGGTGGCGGAATTTTTCTGTTGGCTGTTAATCCATTTAAAGATAATGAATTTATAGAAAAGCCTAGTACAATTCAAGCGCGAGTTTTCTATACTAAACGAGCTAATGATGATTACTTATCCGTTTATGCAGATGATTGTATCATCAATCACGAAAAACAAGATTTTAACCTAATAATTTATATTTATGATGATGAAAAATTGTATGAGAGTATAGAAATTGGCAGTGTAATAAATTTTAATGTTTACAATTTCTATCATAACGATATTATGTCGGGCGATATCCCTAATTCAACATTATTTGCAAAAGACTTGCGTTATACAGCATCTTGTTTAATGGAAGATGTAACTATTATAGATTATGATACAACTTTTGCAGAAAAAATCAAAAATAAAATCTACAATAATTTGTCGTATGGATTGACAAATGAAAATTTAGAATTAGCGTATTCATCACTTTTTGGCGATACCGCAATGCTTACAGAGACTCACAAGGTTTCATTTAAATTATCTGGCGTGGCGCATTTATTGGCTGTATCTGGTTTGAATGTTACACTTATTATAACTATACTTTTATTTGTATTACGCAAATTAAAGGCACCAAATATTCTACAACTTATATTAATAATTATTGTTCTGTTGTTTTATTCGTATTTATGTAATTTTTCAGTATCTGTTATACGTGCGTGTATTATGTCGATTATGATGCTTGTAGCTCAAATGTGTTATAGAAGATATGATAGTTTGTGCGCAGTGTCTCTGTCTGGTATTTTATGTTTTATAATCAATCCATTGTTTGTTTACGATATCAGTTCACTTATGAGTTTTTCGTGTGTGCTGGGTATAATTATGTTATATAGACCAATTAAACGAGCATTATCACACACAAAATCACCTAAATGGCTTGTTGAAAGCATATCAGTTAGTAGTGCGACAATGGTAGCACTGACATTTATAATGGCTTATTTCTTCAAAAATTTTAATTTGATATCAATATTTTCTAATATCATAATAATTCCATTGTTCACACTATGTTTTGTTGTTTTTTATTTGTTATCATTTGTGTCTTTGATTGTGCCATATGTTACCTATTTATTAAAAATCATAAATCCAATTATGGATTTAATAACACTCATTTCAAATATATTAGGTAATTTATCTTTTGCAAATCTCACAACAATATCTGTAGATTATCCATCAATTTTGTGTTATTTCATTTTCTTACTTTTGATAGGCAGAATGTGTGTAGCAGATAGGAAAAATAGAATTTTTGTAACTTTGCCAATTGTTGCTTTACTTTTTATAGGACTTGTGGTATAGTATAATTAAGGAATATTAATGCGTTTTATAGAATTAAATAAATCTTTACAACAAGGAATAAAACAAATTTACACCATAATTGGGGATGATTTTTTCTTGATTAAGCAAGCAATTAATAAGTTAAAAACTATGACTATAAAAGCATTTGAAGAGTTTAATTTTGCTAGTATAGATGGCAGTAGGGTAAAGACTGATGAATTAAATACAATTTTAGATACACTTCCTTTTAATAATGATTACAGATTGATATATATCACTGATTTACGTCCAGAAATAGTTGATTTTATAAATAAATATGATTTTGCTTCATCAAACTATTTAGTATTAGTAACTAATAACGAAAAGATAAAAAACGCAGAAATAATAGACTGCTCAAAATTAGATAGAATTGATATTAATAAATATATTTTAAATGAATTAGCGAAAAATAATCTGTCTATTGAAGAACCTGCTATGGAATATTTAATAGATATGTGTGATCAAGATATGACAAATATAACATCTGAATTAAATAAACTTATTTGTTATACAAAAGATGATAAAATTATTACACATTCTATTGTTGCTAATTTAGTTTCTGATAATACTAGTTATGCAATATTTATGCTCACAAACGCAATTGACAATAAAGATTATGCTAAATATCAACAAATAATGAGTATGTTAGATAAATCAAATTCATACACTGAGATTTTTATGTTTATGGGTAAATATTTTAGACGAATGGAATATATCGCATTAAACAAGAATGATAACGAATTATCCAAAATATTAAATATTAAACCTTATGCTATAAAGAAATCGAGAGAGTATATTGCTAAAAATGGTATTAAATATTACATCAATCTTTATCAAAAATATATAGAGTTAGATTATTTAATAAAATCAGGTAAGATTAGTGTATATAACGCACTTTACGAGCTAATTTTTTAATTATGATTACGCCAACTAAGATAATAAGGTCAAATAGACATACTATATCAATAATTATAACAAGGCAGGCGGAATTGATTGTCCGTGCGCCTTTGTTTTGTAAGGATAAACAGATAAATGATTTTCTTATAAAAAAACAGCATTGGATACAAACTAAATTAAACGAGATAAAGCATAATACGAGAACAATTAACTTCCGTGATGGAGAAAGGCTGGAATTAGTATCAAATAGTTATCAAATTATTATGACAGATAAAAATAGAGTTGCTTTATTAAATAATTACATTTATATTCCAAGCAGAAATTCGCAAGAAAAATTAATAGAATTTTTAAAAAATTTTGCACATAATTATATAAATGATAGAGTGCTTAAATTATCTAAGTTATATAATTTTAAGTATAACTCTATACGAATTACTAGTGCTAAGACTAGGTGGGGGTCGTGTAGCACAAACAACAATCTCAATTTCACATACAAACTTGTGTTATGCCCAAAAAATGTCGTTGATTATATCATTATTCACGAATTATCACATACAATAATTAAAAACCATAGCAAAAAATTTTATATGTTGATAAAAAAAATAATGCCAGAATACAAGCAATGTGAAAAATGGTTAAAACTTAATAGGCAACTAGTTGATTTTTTATAATTTAATAAAAGTTTATTAAAGAATAAAATAAAAAAATAAGTGATAAATTCTTCACTTATTTTTATTTACCATATACACTTAATCTTGCTTTTTTTCTATTAGCAGTAGCTTTTTGCAAAATGCCTTTAGATACAGCAGAATCAATTAATGAAAATGTTTCATTCAAAATGCTAGAAGCATTATCATCTTTATTATCAACAGCAGTTTTATATTTTTTAACCCAAGTAGCAATTTTGCTCTTATATGATTTATTTTCTAATGTTTGTCTATTGATAACATCAATTCTCTTTTTTGCTGATTTAATATTAGCCATACAAACCTCCATTTCGATTTATATTATATCAAATAAAATAAAAAAATGCAAGAGATTAAACAATATTTCTACAAAATCATAAATTATAATATGTTTAAAAAAATTGGTCATACCATTGCTCTTATAGATAGTGGAATTGGTGGTATTAGTATTTTAAAACAGCTTATCAAAAATGGTGGTAATTACATTTATTTTGCTGACAACGATTTTATGCCATACGGCAAACGCTCTAAATCAAAATTAAAAAAACGGTTAAACGGAATAATCTCTTTATTAGAAAACAAATTTAATGTTGATAAAATCATAATAGCTTGCAATACGGCATCAACATTGATTGAAAACACAAACACAATAATGACTATGCGATTTATTACAGATAAAGTGTATCTTGCAACAAGTTTGTCTAAGAAAAATCTTAAGAATTATGAAGTTATAGCAGATAGTACACTTGCTACACAAATTGAAAAACATATTTTCGATAAATCATTATTAGACAAAATTATAAAAAAACATATATTAAAATATCAACTAAATAATTTAGAAGAATTTGTGCTGGGTTGCACGCATTATGAATTGGTGTATGATATTTTTTGTAAATATTGCCCAAAAACAAAAATTTATCGCAATAGTGAATTTATATTAAACGACATAATAATGGAAAGTACAACTGATATAAATATAAAGTTTATAACTTCAAGACAAAGCAAAAGTTATATTGATTTAATGATGAAATTAGTTAAAGGAGAATAATATGTGTGGAATTTATGGTTATATAGGCGAGCGTAACGCATACAATGAAGTTAAAAATGGTTTAAAACTTCTTCAATATAGAGGATATGATTCGTGTGGAATAGCATATTTTAGTTCAGAATTCAAAATAGTAAAAGCGGTGGGAACGCTTGATAATTTGCCTAAGCAAAAAAAATATTCTAGAATAGCATTTGGTCATACTAGATGGGCAACAAATGGTGGAGTTAATTTACAAAACACACACCCTCATATTTCCCAAAATGGTGAGTTTGTTATTGTGCATAATGGTATTATTAATAACTTTGAATTAATAAAGCAAGATTTAATCAATAAAAACTATCATTTTAATTCAGAAACGGATACAGAAGTTATTGCAAATCTATTAGAAAGTTTAAATGGCTCTAATCTAGAAAAGATAAAACAATTATTTGATATTTTACAAGGTAGTTTTTCGCTCATTATAGGCGATAAAAGTGGCAAATTATATGCTGTTAAACAATTTAGTCCTTTACATATTCTAAAAAGCAAAGATGGAATTTATATTTCAAGTGACATAAATAGTTTGCCAAATGGTGATTTATATTCGTTAAAAGATGGTGATATTGTTGTGGTAGAAAACAATGAAATAAAATCAATTAATGAAATTAAATATGTTGAACATAAAAATAAATTAAAAAGTCAAGAATTAAAAAATTATCCGCATTATATGTTAAAAGAGATAGATGAGACAGCTATTGCAATAAAAAATACTTATTTATCAATAAATAAATTACAATTTAAAAAAATATTTAAACATTTCAATAAACTAACATTATTAGGATGCGGTACTGCATATCATTCTTGTTTAGTGGGCGAATGGATGTTTAACGAATACACAAAAATACAGGCTGATTGTTATTTAGCATCTAATTATCATATCAAAAAAATTAAAAAAAATCATCTACATATCATTGTGTCACAAAGTGGAGAAACAGCTGATTGTATCAAAATTGCACGCGAAATAAAACAATATGGTGGTAAAATACTTGTTATAACAAACGAAGATAAAAGTACAATAACAAATTATGCTGATTTTAAAATTTTAACAAAAGCAGGTAAAGAATTGGCGGTTGCTAGTACAAAGACTTATTCGTGTCAGGTGTTTACATTTGCTTATATTATTAATAAATTAATTGATAAAAAGTATGAAATTGACATAAACAATTTTTATCAAATGTTAACAAAATATATTGAAGATATAGATGTAAGTGATTTGGCAAATGTACTGACCAATGTTAAACATTTAGTTTTGATTGGCAAAGGTCTAGATTATTTAACAATTTTAGAAGCAAGTTTAAAGATTAGGGAAATTGATTACATTTATACAATTCCTATGTTTGCTAGCGAGTTAAAACATGGTACACTTTCATTGATTGAAGAGAACAGTTATGTTTTAGCATTAAACACTAATAAAAATGAAAGTTTATTAACCACAATGAATGAAATCAAGTCGAGAAATGGGGTATTTATTGATATGTCTAACTATATAGAAAATATACAAATTGATAATAAATTATTGGCAATATTTTCAATAATTCCTTTCCAAAAATTAAGCTATGAAATTGCAATCAATAATGGTCTTAATCCGGATATGCCTAGGAATTTAGCAAAAAGCGTAACAGTAGAGTGATTATACATACCATTTTCTTTTAGTATTTAACAATTCATTATTTAATAATGCTACTAAATAATCTTTTGGTCTAATAATGATTTTTTCGTTTATAGCGGTTGAATATTTAATAAAATATTCAATTTCATCATAACTAAATATATCTTGGTCTAGATATTCGAATTTTCCCGAATTTTCTTTTATTTGATTTATAATAATCTCTTTATTATTTACAGATTTAACGATTGAATATTCTTGGTTTCTTCTGGTGTTAAAACTAATTACCGCGCCAGATTTAGTAAGATTTACAGAAAAATCTAAAATTTGTTTATCATCAATTTTCTCAGGCGGATAGTCAACTTTGAAATAATCATAACCGATATACCTATCTAAATTAG
>CASFFJ010000067.1 GCA_949293915.1 uncultured Christensenella sp. | reverse complement strand
TTTGAAAAACAAGAGATGATTGTTATATGTAAACCAGAAGATAGTATGGATTGGTACAATAAAATGTGGTCATATACAGTTGAGATTTTTAGAAATTTAAATATTCCAGTGCGACAATTAGAATGTTGTTCAGGTGACTTGGCGGATTTGAAAGTTAAATCTTGTGATATCGAAGCGTGGAGTCCAAGACAACAAAAGTATTTTGAAGTTGGTTCGTGTTCAACTTTGGGAGATGCACAATCTCGTAGACTCGGTATTAGAGTAAAAAGAGAGAAGGGTAGTTATTATCCGCATACTCTTAACAATACTGTTTTAGCTTCTACAAGAGCACTTATAGCGTTGTTAGAAAATAATTACAACGAAGATGGTAGTATTAATATACCAGAAGTCTTGCGTCCATATATGGGTGGTAAATCTATAATTATACCAAAAAAGCAATAATTTAAATTTTATATTTTAAATAGACTTAACCAAAAGGTCTATTTTTTTACGCAAAGATATGAAATATATAAAAGTCGTATTCTTATGTCATAATAGTGCAATATATTTTAAAACTATTCTATAATCAATTCATATTGTAATATATATACACACTGAAATCTTGCGTGAGAGCGATTTTGAAATCAAAAGACAATGATTTTTACTCATTTAAAAATCAAAAGATAACATTGTTTATAATAAGAAAAACTAAATAACAAATAATATTTACCAATATATGTTAGAAGTTCGAAAAACTTAGTATATGTGTATAAATCAAACATTAGTATGTCGAAGTTTGTAAAAGAAATCATATTAATATCTAATCTGTGGATAAAAATTATGAAATCCACACGATTTTTAGTTAAATTTGCGTTATCTTTGCGTAAAAGAAGTGTTTTACGCAAAGATAAATGTATAAAATACACACCACCCTAATTCAATCCACAAATAAATATTTAACTTTTCTTATTAAAATGTGGTGCAAAAACATTTGCTTTAGTTATTCTACCCTATTAAAAATCACTCTAAACTAACATTAAAGTGATTTAACACAATGATTAAAATTCTAAATATCAATCAGTTGTTTATTTTAAATAGATCTTAATAACTCATTAAAATTTATAAACACATTTTTTATTTAAAAATTCTCTAACAAATTCAATTAAATAATTTTACTTTATAGATTGTATAGCATTTGCCAATCCAATTTTACCGTGCAAATAACTGAGCGAACCTTGTAAGAAGCATGCATAAGGTGGACGCATAGGAGCATCACAACTAAGTTCTATACTGCTCCCCTGATTAAAACTGCCACTAGCCATAATAATGTTATCTTCATATCCATCCATCTCACCTGGTTCAAGCGTTGAGTCGCTATCTATTGCGCTAGCATATTGTATGGCGCGTGTAAATTGTACAAGTTTATCTTTATCCTTTAAATTTATACAGCATACTATATCTGAAATCTTATCATTAAATTTAGGTGTTGTTTCATAACCCATTTTTGTAAGTGCCAGACTGGATAAAACGACCAATTTTTTAGCCTGTGCAACTATATGTGGCGCAACGAACACACCTTCAAAGAACATCTTATACCCTGCTTCGTATGAACCATTATCGCTTGATAATGCTGGACTCATACATTTATAGACAACTTGTTCTACCAAATTTTTCTTACCAACAATGTATCCGCCAGTAGGAGCAATCCCTCCACCCATATTTTTCAATAAAGAGCCAACACATAAGTCTGCCCCAACATCGGTTGGTTCAAGAGTTTCTGTAAATTCGCCATAACAATTGTCTACAACTATAAATACTGAATTATTGATTTTTCTTATTTCGCTGATGACATTTTTGATTTGTGCAATATTTATAGCATTACGAATAGTATATCCGCGTGAACGCTGAATATATATAATTTTCGGCGAATGTTTTTTAAGGAACTTTACAATCGATGGTATATCAAAATCGTTATTAACTAAATCTATTTCATTGTAACTAATATTGTAATCTTTAAGCGAACCAACATCCTTACCCTCTACCCCATAGATTACACTTTTTAATGTATCATAAGGAGTACCTGTAATGCATAACATATTATCATTTGGTCGCAAAATTCCAAGCAAAGCTTGACTAATTGCCTCTGTCCCACAACTGATTAGTGGCGTTACAACTGCATCTTCAGCGTGAAAAATGCTGGAAAAAACCTGACATAATTTCTCTTTACCAATGTCATTATGACCATACCCATTACTACCAATAAACTGCCTAGATTGAACACGATTGTCATTAAAAGCATTTAACACTTTCATTTGGTTAGTGAATTCAATGCTGTCAATTTCTTTAAATTTGTCCGCACATTCTAATTCACATTCATCT
>CASFFJ010000066.1 GCA_949293915.1 uncultured Christensenella sp. | reverse complement strand
GACTTGAGCAAGTAATCCGTAGACCAACGCTCTATCCAGCTGAGCTATGAACGCATATATAAACGCATATATATAAGTTTTTGAATGAGAATTTATGATCTTTGTATTCTCTTTTAACAAAACACTTATTTATTTTAGCATTATTTTATTATTTTTGCAAGAGTTTTTTGAAATTTTATTAAAATGTTTATAAGAAACATACATAAAATTGATAGAATCTTAGTTTAGAAATATATTTAAATTTATCAAGATTAAGAATTTTCGTAAAGTTTTTCGCAATTTAATTGACTTTTGGTTTTAATTTATTTAATATAGTTATATCATAAATTAAAGGGAGGAGTTTTATGGCAAAAGCTAAGAAAAGTTCATTGGGGACATTGATCGCTAGAATTGTTGTTATCGCATTCGCAGTATTAAGTTTTGTGGCTATGACTTTTAAATTTTATGCTGTAATAACAAGTTATGGAAGCAGAAGCAACTCACAATCAGCAGACTTTGAACAATGGATAGATGGTCTTGCTTCTGATGCCGATGATATAGGCTGGTGGAAAACATCTAGAGTGTTTATGATTATTACTTTAGTTGTTGTTGCCATCCTTGCGGTTGTTGCTGTTGTTCAATTTTTTTACAATCATAAAATTTTGAATATGATAGCAAAGTTTGGCGGCATCGCAGGAATCGTTTTAGCAATCGTGTTCTTACTAACATTCATCGTTGGCTGTGTTAAACTATCAAGCGAAGTATATAATTTAACATTGACAGTGATACCACACGCTGGACCTATTGTAATGGCTGTATCTTCAATTGTTGCTTCGGCTTGCGCTGTTGCATGTGGGAAAAAGTAAAAATTAAGACCAATTAACATTGGTCTTTTTTTATGTCAATTCAATATATAGATATTATACGATCATACAAATATGGTAGTGTATTAAAAAAAAACTTTTAACTGTTTAATATAAATTTAATATAATTCAAGTTGACAAAATAGTCATCTGTACTTATAATAATTACATTGCAGAGATGTCAGAGTGGTCGAATGAGCACGATTGGAAATCGTGTGGCGTGAAAGCGTCCGCAGGTTCGAATCCTGTTCTCTGCGCCATTTTTTAAGTTTTTTGTATGAATATTTTACAGGCAAAATTGATTTTTATTTACAATTTTTAGTTAACTTAAATATGTATTGAGTTTACATAGTAAACTAGGGTTAAACTTATATTAAACACAAAATATGATTTAATTAAAAAAATGTTTTATCGTTTTGCACCACAACTTGGACATTCTTTATCAGTGTCGTTTAAGACAGTTCCACAATACGAACATCTTTTTATAGGGTCAATAATTTTAGGCATAACACTAGGTGTGCTAAACGATTTAGTGGATGTGTTTTTGTTCTGTTTTTTCAAACCAATAACTAACATAATTATTGACACAACAAGAGCGATTGCACTATAGATTAAATTTTTTGTACCGGTAGCTTTTTGATTGTTTGCTTTTATATAATATCCATCTCTATTCAAATCAATTCCATCATGATTCATAGGAATAGTATCCGATAAAATATTTATAGGATATTCATCAACAGCAACGCGTACAATATCTTTCATAGCGAATGAAGAGACTTCTTCAGCAGTGTAAATTGGGAGCGATTGTCCATCTAATTGAATAAGTTGGTTTATAATTATATAGTAAGTAAAATACCATTTTTTGCAATCTTCATCATAAATTCTACCATTAATATAACCATCAACGCAATATTTTGAATCAGCTTTTGCATGGTCAATTATATTTTGATAATATTGATGATTTTCTTTAATTTGTTCAATCTTGTTATTCCCTAATATTATATTAATCAATCCTATAAAAGAAACAATTAGTGAGATTGCTAACATAATAGAAGATATTATTGTGAGTGTTGATTTTGAATGCCTACCTCTTGATGTCAAACGTCTATTATAATTGTAAGATGAATTATTTTCGCCACCTAAATTATTAGCATAATACGAAAATGGCATTGTTTTTTCTCCTTATATACTTTTATTTTAATGAAGATTTATATGATTGTCAAGTTATAAAAATATATGTTGATTTAAATTTAAAATTTAATTAAAATTTAACGTTTTCGTATAAAAACGTTTATTCATAATCAATATAATTGTTGCAAAAAATGTTTGTTTAGGTTAAAATAAATGTGAGGATAATATGAAAATTTCAACAAAAGGACGCTATGCGCTAAAAGTTATGGTGGATATTGCGGAAAATAGTCAACCAGTGTCAATTCGAAATGTGGCAAAAAGGCAAGGGCTTAGCGAAAAATACCTTGAACAAATTATTTCAATGCTTGTACGTGCAAAGTTGCTCGTAAGTTTTCGCGGTGCACAAGGTGGATACAAGCTTGCTCGCCTACCGGAAGAAATCACGGTTGGCGAAATACTAAATGTGGCTGAAGGCGAGGTGTACCTTGTCGAATGTTTGCGCCCAGATAGTAAATGTAATAAGGCGGAAGATTGCAAAACTATTCAATGTTTTAGCAAACTAAACAATCTAATTAACGACTTTTTAAACAATGTCAGTCTAAAAGATTTAATTTAGTTATAAAAACTCTTGACAATGCAATTATGATATGTTAATATAATTCCTAGTAAAATGGTATGATTTAAAATTTATACTATTTTACATTGTTTCAAAGGAGAAAAATGAAAACTATTTACGTAGATAATGCGGGGACAACCGCGGTTAGTAAATCTGTAATTGATGCAATGCTAACGATTATGACAGAAAATTTTGGCAACGCATCAAGTTTGCACTTTTTAGGGCAACAAGCAAAAGAGATATTGAATTCCGCGCGTGAAAAAATAGCAAAATGTATTGGCGCAAATGCGGATGAAATTATATTCACATCAGGCGGGAGCGAAAGCGATAATATGGCGCTTATAAGTTTAGCGTATGATGGGAAAAAGAAAGGGAAAACACATATAGTGTCTTCTGTATTTGAACACCACGCAATTCTCCATACATTGCAAAAATTAGAACGCGAAGGTTTTGAAGTGACATATCTGCCAGTATATAAAAATGGCATTGTGAAATTAGATGACTTAAAAAAAGCAGTAAAAGACACGACCGCTTTTGTTACAATTATGTTTGCAAACAACGAGATAGGGACAATTCAACCAATTGCAGAAATTGGCGCATATTTGCGGGATAAAAATATTCCTTTTCATACGGATGCAGTGCAAGCGGTTGGACATATTAAACTAGATGTCAAGGCACAAAATATTGATATGCTCAGTATGTCTGCACATAAATTCCATGGACCAAAAGGTGTGGGGGCAGTTTATGTAAGGCGTGGCGTTAGGATTAATAGCCTTATTCTAGGCGGAGCGCAAGAGAGAAATTTACGTGCGGGCACTGAAAATGTGGCAGGGATTTATGGTATGGCAATAGCGCTAGAAGAGGCAACTAATAATTTAACTAAAAACACTAAACATCTAAAAGCTTTGCGCGATAAGACTATTAAAGAGTTGTCAAAAATAGAACATAGTTGCCTTAATGGCGATGCGGACAAGCGGTTGCCAAACAATGTCAATATGTGTTTTGAAGGAATTGAGGGCGAGGCACTTTTGTTGCTACTTAGCGATGAAGGGATTTGTGCATCCAGTGGTTCGGCTTGTACATCTGGTTCGCTTGACCCTAGTCATGTACTGCTGGCAATTGGGCTACCACACGATGTTGCGCATGGTTCGTTGCGACTGACTTTTAGTGAAGACAATACAATGGAAGATGTGGATAAAATCGTTAGTGTTGTGCGTAAAACTGTTGAATATTTACGAACAATATCCCCCGTTTGGGATAAACTGAAAAAAGGAGAAATTAAGCATGTTATATAGCGAAGAAGTTATGGACCATTTTAGGAACCCGCGCAATGTTGGCGAGATGTTAGATGCGGATGCTGTGGGCGAAGTGGGTAATGCAAAATGTGGCGACATTATGCGAATGTATATCAAAGTAAAAGATGATATAATCACAGATATCAAGTTTATGACATTCGGCTGTGGCAGTGCGATTGCCACTAGTTCTATTGCCACTGAAATGATTAAAGGTAAGTCAATCTATGAGGCGCTTGAACTTACAAATAAAGCAGTGGTACAAGCGTTGGGCGGACTACCTGCGCATAAGTTGCATTGCTCTGTGTTGGCAGAAGAGGCGGTCAAGGCAACTATTAAAGATTATTTTGACAAACACAACATTCCTTACGATAAAGATAAATATTGCAAAGGCGCATGCCCGTGCGAACACGACCACAAAGACTAACGAAAACTATGAAAACCATTTTGTTTGACAATATTAAAAATCTTAATTTAAAAACTGTTTAGGTTAACAGAGTTATTTAAATGTAATTTTAAGAATTAACTTTTATAAATTGCTTAACTTTTAATGATTTAATTTTATATGATAATTCTAGATAAAAAATGAAATAGGAGTACATAAATGTTTAAAGGGCTAACAGAAGAAATTATAAGATTAAATAATAGTGCTAAAACAGTGGCTAATTGTGAAAAAGCGAAAAATTTAAGGAAAAAACTTTTATCAATAGGATTACCTATGGCAATACTAGGTTTTATTGGAATTTTTGTTTGTATTATTTTATTTATGACTGCTGGGTTGATGGGTTTGGAGATCATGGAGAATTTAAATCAAGAGTTCTAATTCCTTTTCTTTTGATAATACCTTGCGGCATCGTTGCAATGATCGGTATAGTATTGTCTAGTTTAGGATTTAAAATTTTAGTCACAGGATATACAACCAATTTGGTTGATGAAACTGTTGGCAACAACTGCCCAAATTGTGGTGATGTTATTAATGATGAAGAAGTCTTTTGTTCTAAATGTGGCGCTAAATTAAAGACAGAATGTCCTAATTGCAAAACTGTAAATACTATTAAAAACAAATTTTGCTCTAAATGTGGTAAAGAATTATAGTAAAAATAGCAGATAATTGTCTGCTATTTTTTGTATTTAACACAAAATGATTTTTTAAAAGTGGCGAAGTAAGCGATTTTATTGTATCTATCAACATAGTACTTTTGTAAGAGTTGAAGACTAAAATTATAAGAATTTATATTTTAAATAACAATTAACTATTGGCAATTTGCCTTAAATAGTCTAGTATGCTAGCTTCTGGGTGTGTTTCGCTTGCAAGAATATTGATTGTGTCCACGACTACGCCATCAACTATAATTTCAACATTACCAACAACTTGATCCTCCATACAACTTATTAATTTGCTAGGCAAATTATAGTTTAGCGAATAATTGATTTCTTCGCCAAGTGCACATACTATATTATAATCACACTCTGCTTTTAATCCAGTTTTTCTATCAAAACCTTTAATTTCAATAGTTTTGTTTGCTAAATCTGCAGAAGAAAAGATTGTTTTGCTAGTGAAATTGTCAAAGCCGTAATTCAATAAATCAGATGCTAATTTAAAGCGGGATTTACTATTGTCTACGCCTAAGACTACAGAAATTAAACTCATATCTCCGCGTTTAGCACCAACTGCCAAACAATATTTTGCTTGATTAGTAGAGCCAGTTTTTCCACCAAGACAGCCCTCGTAAAATCTAGAAAGTTTATTTGTGTTTGTCATTTGAGTGGTACGTCCGCTTGGATGAGCGAAATTTTCCATCCAAATAGATGAATATTCGTGATATAAATCATAATTCAACACCTTATTCAACACAATAGCTTGGTCATACGCTGATGAATATGCATCAGGAGCTGGAAGTCCGGTGCAGTTAACATAATTTGTGTCGTTAAGACTAAGTTCGCGTGCGCGTTCATTCATTTCACGCACAAAATTTTTTTCGCTACCTGAAATATATTCAGCAATTGCAACGCTACTATCATTAGCACTTGCGACTATAATTGACTTTAAAAGTTCGCCTAAATTGTATTCTTGGTTTGCATCCAAAAATATTTGACTACCACCCATACCACTAGCGTTACTGCTAACCAAAACATTATCTTCAATGCTGATTTCTCCTGATTCTAATTTTTCCAAAGTCAGCAAGATTGTCATAAGCTTTGTCACGCTTGCAATAGGCAGACGCTCGTGCGCATTGCTATCAAATAACAGCTTGCTCGAATTTTTCTCAATCAAAACAGCAGATTTATAGTTAGCATCAGTTGTAAATTCAGCTTTGACAACCGATTCAGTTTTTGGCACAAAAACTATCATAAGCATTAGAAATATAATACTAACAACCATTAATTTTTTCTTCACAAACAACCTCCTAAACAATAGTTAAGATTAGTTTGCGAATTAACAAAAAAAATATGTGAGAAATTATAAATTCCTCACACTTAGCTAGTTAATATATCCCATATACCTTGTATAAATCCAATAAATTTAGACTCACCATTTGGAATAATTATATCCACGACACCTATCAACATTGACACATTAAATGGTCCATAAGTTAAAGAATCAGTGGTCTCTCCCCAATTATCTCCCATTAAGAAACACTCGTTTTTATAAATCTTGATACAATCTTCGCCTAACGAATTTTTTACTATTCGGTCTGTTCCTTTATATCTATTGATATAATCAAGATAAGAATTATAGTAATCTACACTGCCACCCGATTGACCATTCTGAGATTCGGTTATGATAGGTTTAGAATACAACAATTCTTCATTTACCAATAAATTATAATGACCATTATCTTCTTTTATTTGTATAATATCGCCTTCTAGCCCAATCAAGCGTTTTATAATCAGTTTATTTTTTCCATTAACGTTTCGTTTTGCAACCACAATTTGATTAATTTCATAAGTTCGCACTTTATTTATATATACAGTATCCCATTTTGTATAAATATTCGGTGCCGTGCTGTTTAATGTGGGTTGCATTGAATAACCTTCTACATAACTACTAGTGTAAAACAAATTAAGCAACAGAGCAATCATCAAAAAAATTGTCGTTATAATTATAAAAAACGATAAAAAGGCATTTATTGAGTTAAGTATAATTCGCTTTGTTTTTGAATTCATTATTTTGAGTCTTTTAAACTAACAGTTTCTATATAAACTATATCTTGTTTTGTGCTTATTTTTTTGTCAAGCACATAATATCCCATACGAACGAATTGCATATTAGTCTTTTGTTTTAATGCAAATGGTTCAATGTATGAAATTTTTTCTTCTACTGAATTTGGATTGATGATTTTATCAAGCTTACCTTTTTCGTACACTTCGCCTTCTTTTAATAAGTTGAAATATTTTCTAGTACGAACTTTAACCGCGTACTGCCTACTCAACCAATGAATTGTACCTTTTGGTTTAATACCTTGTTCTTTTGATTCGCTGACAAATGTGCAGTTTAGATATTCAATTTCTCCATTTTTATTTTTGACAACTTCATCACATTTTATAACGCCCGCACCCATCAATCGCACATATCCGCCAGCTGTTAAGCGGAAGAATTTTGGACTAGGATTTTCCATAAAGTCTTCACGTTCTATATATAATTCATTTGAGAACTTAACTGTATGTTTTTTGCTGTTTTCTTTTGTTGGATTGTTACTGATTTTTACATTCATAACTTTATCATAATTTGTGATATTTAGTTTAATTGGATCAATGATTGCCATAACACGCATAGCATTTTTGTTAAGTTCTTCTCTAATACATGCTTCTAATATGTGTGGTTGCACAACGCTATTTGATTTAGTGACACCTATACGTGTACAAAATTCTATAATGCTAGTTGGTGTGTAACCTTTGCGCCTAAAAGCTTGTAGTGTAGGTAGTCTTGGGTCATCCCATCCATCTACATAACCTTTTTCTATCAATTCTTGCATATAACGCTTGCTCATCACTGTGCCTTCTATGTTTAGACGTGAAAATTCAATTTGTCTAGGCTTAATGCCAGTGATTAATCTACAATTATCTACAAACCAATTATATAAAATTCTGTGGTCCTCAAATTCCAAACTGCACAATGAGTGAGTAATTCCTTCGTGCGCATCTGACAATGGGTGTGCAAAATCGTACATTGGATATATGCACCAGTTGTCTCCTTGCCTAAAATGTGTGGTGTGCAAGATTCGATACATAACCGGGTCGCGCATATTTATATTAGGGTGCGACATATCAATTTTTGCACGTAAAGTTTTTGCGCCATCTTTATACTTTCCATCACGCATCTCACGAAATAATTTAAGGTTTTCTTCAATGGTTCTATTTCTAAATGGGCTTTCTTTTCCCGGTTCGGTTAATGTGCCACGAGTGTTTGCCACTTCATCAGCAGACAAATCGCAAACATACGCTTTGCCTTGCATTATTAAATCTTCTGCACAGTTATATAAAAATGGGTAATAATCACTGGCATAGTACATATGTTTCCATTTAAAGCCAAGCCATTTAATATCATTCATAAGCGCTTTAACACAATCTTCACTCTCTTTGTTAGGATTAGTGTCATCCATTCTAAGATTAGTGTAGCCACCAAACTTTTGAGCAGTCAAAAAATCTATACAAATAGCTTTAGCGTGCCCAATATGTGTATAGCCATTTGGTTCAGGTGGAAAACGTGTAACAATAGTTTTTAATCCTTTTTCTTTAATATCTTCGACAATTGCTTGTTCTATAAAATTTGAAGGTGTAACGTTATTCATAATATCTCCTTAATGCCAATAAAAACCTTATTTAAAATGATTATAATAGAAAAAATTATTTTTGTAAATCAAAATATATATTTTTCTCATTATTAAATAATTTAAATCAAAAAACTTTTTTGAAAATTTTCAAAAAAGTTAATACAATGTTATTTATTTTATTAATTATTAATAGTTGCTTTTATTCGTCTAATTCCAGCAGATACTGCCTCTTGCTTTACAATTTTAAAGTTGACTAATTCACTGGTGTTTTTTACGTGTGGGCCAGCGCAAATTTGGAAATCAACATCTCCAATTTTATATACTGATATAGTCTCATTTTCTTCCGCTTTGTGAATACCATATGCGCCTTGTTCGTGCGCTGTTTTGACTGTCATCTCACATCTTTCGACCGGAATAGCGCGAGCTATTGCATCATTGACAAATTTTTCTAATTCAACAACTTCTTCATCTGTCAGTTTTCGGTCAAAATTAAAGTCAAAACGTAGGCGTTCGCTTGTGATGTTGCTACCTTTTTGTTCAATATGAGTGCCAAACATTTTTCTTAATCCGGCGAGCAATAGATGACAAGCGGTATGCAATCTAACAGTGTCTTCATCATTATCTGCTAGACCACCTTTGAATACTCCTGCACTGGTTGTACGTGCTAATTCTTGGTGCTGGCGGAATGACTCATCAAAACCTTGTTTGTCTACATCAAAACCTTTTTCCTTAGCCATTTCAATAGTCAATTCAATTGGAAAACCAAAAGTATCATACAGTCTAAAAGCAGATTTACCAGTTATAAGTTTTTCTTCCACATAATCTGGATTTTGATTTTTCATAAATTGATTTTTGCGTTCAATTCCAGAAATAACTTTTTCAAATTCTTTGTTGCCAAGAGCTAGCGCTTTATTGAATTTGTCAATTTCGTTTTGCAATTCGTGATACACATATTCACGCTTTGAGTATAGTGTAGGATATGCCTCATCATAAACTTTTTCAATGAATATTTTAGCAATATCAATAATGCAAGACAAGTCTAATTTAATTTCGTTTGCATATCTAACTGCACGTCTAATAAGTCTTCTTAAGATATATCCTGCGCCAACATTTGATGGCAAAATTCCATTTTCATCCCCAATCAGCATAATGCTTGTCCTAGTGTGGTCAGCAATGATACGCATAGCACGAGTGATTTTTTCATCTTGTTCATATTTTACACCAATTTTATTCTCCATTATTGCAATCACTTCGCTAAACAAATCAGTCTTGTATCCATCCACTAAACCATTCAAGAACATTAACAATCGTTCAAACCCAAAACCAGTGTCTACATTTTTGTTATTAAGAGGCGTATAACCATCTTTTGTTTTCTCATATTGCATATAGACATCATTACCAATTTCTACATATCGTCCGCAGTCACATTCTGGCCCACAATTTTCGCCACAAGGTCTATTATGGCGCGGATAGAACCATTCATTGTCTGGACCACAAGGAGTAGCTATTGTACCTTCTAGCTCCCACCAATTATTATCTTTACCTAAATACGAAATATGATTGGGCGCAATACCTAAATTAATCAAATAATTAGCTGTCTCATCATCACGAGGTGCGCTTTCATCTCCTGCAAAGACAGAACAACGAATTTCATTTTTATCAAAACCAAATTTTTGTGTCAAAAGTTCGAATGTCCACGCAGTTTTCTCTTTTTTGAAATAATTGCCCAAGCTCCAATTGCCCATCATCTCAAAAAAAGTAAAATGGTCACGGTCGCCCACTTCATCTATATCAACAGTGCGTACACATCCTTGAATATTGCACAATCTTGTGCCTTTAGGATGTTTTTTGCCCAACAAATATGGCATTAAAGGTTGCATACCTGCCACATTAAACATTACACCCGTACTGCCATCTCCAATCAAAGATACAGCGCCAATATTTGTATGTCCGCGCTCAATATAAAAATCTAACCATACTTTTCTTAATTCTTTACTTGTTATTTTTGCCATTGTTTATTCCTTTTTATTTAATAATGATTAATATTAATCATTCTATACACAATTCTTTCAATAAAATTTTATACACTATGTTTGTTAAGTTTAGCACAAAAAATTAGCATTGTAAACTATAAATTTAATGTTTTAATGATTTCTTTATGTATTTTATCAATTGATTTGATTTTGTTATCCTCAACACAATTAATCGTTATCCAATTATACTTATTGGCGACATATTTTGCGCGATTATATGCCTTTAATTGATGAGTAGAGTCCTGCTCTAAAATATCTTTTGATTGACCATTTTTAAGAGTCATTCTTTCACGCGCCAATTGGGTACTAAATTCGGGCGGTAAATCAAGAAATATTATTTTATTAGGTTTTGGTAAATTCAATTTAATATATTCAAAATCTTCTAGCCAATCTAAAAAATCAGCCAATTTGTCTTCATCTTCAATCTTAATAGACTGATGAATCATATTGCTAGGAGTGTATCTGTCAAACAACACATAGTCATAATTAGATATATCCTCAATATTCATTGTGATTAATCGGTCGATTGCAAATATAGTGCTCGTTTGATAACCATTTAATTGGTTGGTTTTATCTCCCATTTCGTTAGCTAAATACATTTTAACCGGCTCGCTTGAACGACTGGCGTAATTAGGAAAACTTATCAATTTGCATTTATAGCCACAATCTGTGAGATAATTAAATAACATTTTTGTTTGAGTGGCTTTGCCACAACCATCCGGACCTTCAATATCTATTAATACCATAATTTACCTCTATTTAATTATATCATTTCTGTAAACATTACGCAATAAAAAGCAAACAAAAAAATATAATGATAAATTTTAATTATTATTTTCTAATTACATTTTAAAGGCTAGATGATTAAATCATATTTATAATAAAACTATAAAATTATTGACAAATTGTTTAAATATAATTAAAATAATAATATGAAAAAATTTGGGAAGTATTTATCAATAGTCCTTTTGCTGTTTATTGGTTTAGTGGCAGTGGCAGGTATTTATCTGTTTTTTGTGCCAAATTCTTCGCTGTTTGGATTGCAGTATATCAGTTTGAATACCAAAAAATTTAGCGAATCATACGCTGTTGATACGATAGATAAAGTGGTGCTAAACACTCGTGCATATGACACAAAGATTATGCTCTCATCCAATGATGAAATTTCGGTTATGGTGTATGCAAACAATATAGGTTTTGCTTTGAAAAAAAATAGTGTTGTAGATATTACAGCAAATATTGATAATGGTTGTTTAACTTTTGATATAACCGAACCATATGGTGCAACAGTTTTAAATGAATCACGTGTTGTTTTGCGCATACCTGATAACAAAAGTTTCGACATTGCAATAACTAACAAAAGTTCACAAACTAACATTGATGCAGAAATAAAGATTGATGATTTGACCTATTCAACCAACACGGGCGATTGTGTGATAAACAATGCAGAACTATTTGGTGTAATAGACATAAAAACAAAAAGTTCTAGCATAATTTTTGGCGAAAATCTTGTAACACACGACAATAATATTGATTTATCTATTGGTTCGGGTAAATTTGATGCAAATAATAAAAGTTTAAGCGAGGTCACCATTAGCAATTCATCCAACGGCGTTATAAAATTAGGAAATGCTGAAACTGTCACAGCCAATTTTAAAGAAGCGGGTGGAAGTGTTAGTGCAAAAAGTGTAAAATCACTAAATATCAATTCAACTGATACAAATGTTTATGTTGATGAAATTATGAATTTAGGATATATCAAATTATCCAGTGCGGGCAAAACTACAATTGGTAAAGCAAATGGTACATTGTTCGTTGAAACAAAAAATGGCGACATAACAATAAATAATGCGACCTCTCCGATTGAAGCAATCAGTCAGCACGGCAATATCAAAGTTAGCAATAGTACAAGTAAACTAAATGCGCAAACTGAGTATGGTAATATCACTGTAACTTTTAGTGATGAAGCATTATCTAATAGTGTGGATAGCAATTCCAGATATTTAATTGCTAGCACTAAAAATGGCAAGATTGTATGCAAAGGAGCGGATAGAGTTGAGATTAATATTTCAGATAGCGGGCGTGTAGAACTCACAATGCACGATGTTGTTGGCGAGTCTACAATTAATGGTAAAAGAGGCTCTGTATACGTGTTGGTTGCAGACAGCGCAAAATTCTTGCTGACCACGCAATCAAATAAAGATGTCAGCGTGAATTTGTCACAAATAGAAGATATTGGCACTGGTGGATACACAACAGGTGCACGTACACAAAATTACATTAATTGCAAACAAGGCGATAATACCAACTCACTTTTGATAACTACAACTACAGGTGCATTAAAAGTTCGTGATGAAACAACTAAAAATTACTAAAAAATCTTCATTGATTTGAAGATTTTTTTATATCTAAACTGCAAAAATGATTTTATTATAAATATAAAATAGCAATATAAAAATAGCATATAAAACAATATATTTTAAGATAATAGATAATTTCCAAAGTACAGCATTACAGCGCTAACCACTGCATCCAATAATTTGTTTTGATAATCTATGTTGTTTAATTGTTGTTCTTCTTCTGGATTGGATAAAAAACCACATTCTATCAAGACTGAAGTGTAATAACTTTCATTTAATATAAAATAATCTCCCACTTTGCCATTAGAATTAGGCGCATTTATATATTTATTAAAACTTTTTTGTATCAAGTTGGCAACATTTTTACTTGCTTCATCCCCAGCACGAAAATATGTATTAGCGCCATACACGCTTGAATTAGAAAAACTATTCATATGTATGCTGATTACTAAGTTTGGATTTACTTTTTTTATTTTATTAATTCTATATTTCATATCGCTCATTTTTTTGTTTTTAGCAAGCGGACTATATAAAGGTTCATCATTAGAGCGAGTGAGTTCTACATAATAACCTGCTTTTATTAATTTTTCTTTCAACGCGAGAGTGTATTTTAAGTTAATGTCTTTTTCTATTGTACCATTCACACCAATACTACCACCATCACGTGCACCATGACCAGCATCTAGTATAATAGTTATACCATTATGATTGGATACGCTGTACGACACAATAGAGATAAAACAAAACGAAAGTGCAATCATTATACATAGCATTATAATTAAGCATTTATTAGTAGCAAAAAATCTTTGCAAAAACCGTTTTCTTAACATAAAATATCTTATTTATAATCCAAATTGATTATAACTTAAAAATAAAACTATAAAAGTAATTTTAAAATTTATATATGCGAGAAACGACATTTTTCCACAATTTTTTCGACTTTTCCACAAGTTATCCACAGAGTTATCCACAGAATGTGGAAAAGTCTGGTATAGTTTTTACAAAAAATAATCGCATTTATTAAATTTTTATGCTATAATATCCAGTATGAAAAAATATGAAATATTAAATAGATTAAAAGAATTAAATAATGTATGTGTCATCAGTCATTTGGCGCCTGATGCTGATGCGTTCGCTTCGCTTAATTTGACAGAGAATTTTTTGCATTTTTTACGAGTTAAAAATGTTGATTTATTTACAGAACTTACAGGCGAGATAGAACAATTCAATTTTTTGTTTGATTTGTCCAGCATAAATCTAGTTGCTAAAAGTTATGATGCAGTCATTCTTTTAGATTGCGCCAACAGTGAGCGTGCGGGCGTGTATGTAAATTTGTTTAAAGAAACTAAATTAAAAATTGTAATCGACCATCATATTACAAACACGCTTGAAGGAGATATTAACATTGTAGAGAATGTGAGTTCAACAGTGGAAGTTTTGTATAAAATTTTGGCTGAATTTAATTATCCTTTTACAAAAAATGATTACACTAATATATACGCTGGCATTATAACTGACACGGGCAATTTTTCGGTTGGTGAAATAACAGCTGATAGTTTTAGAATTGTTGCTGAATGTTTTGAACAAAAAATTGATTACAAAATGGTTTATAATCGACTTTGTGCGACAACTACGCTTTCTTCATTAAAAGCGTTAGCATTGGCAGTTGATAACATTAAATCGTATGAGAATGGCAAAATTTTGATAACGCATATTTCAAAAGATGAAGAAAATCAAACCAATTTACAAGACCAAGATTACGAGGGAGTGATAAATAAACTTGCAGAAATAAATAATTGTGAAATGGTTGCTTTTATTAAACCTAGGAATAATAAATATTATATCAGTATGCGTTCGCGTGGATATGACATTTCAACAATTGCTATCAATAACAATGGTGGTGGACATAGATGCGCTTCAGCTTATTGGTCGGATGACACGATTGACACGATTGAGAATTATCTCTTGACCGCTTTTAAATTATTGCTAGATAAAAATAGTTAATGCAAGAATATTTTATAATTAATACATTTAATTTTTCGTTTATAATCTGAAAAAATTAATTTTTAATCTAAAATTTTTAATTTTTGTATTTACGAAATAAATGTTTTATGTTACAATATATTTATACAAAAGGAGAAGTTATGGAAATTAAAGGTAGATTTGAGTATTATAAAACTGCAAAAGGTTATTATAATTATAGGTTAAAAGCATCAAACAACGAAACAATTGCTGTCAGTGGTAGCACAGGATATGCATCTATAACTAATTGCAAAGCGGGTATTGAAAGCGTGAGAAAAAATGTCAACGCACCAATTGAAGACCAGACAATTAAAAATCCAATCAGTTTAACTTGCCCTAAATTTGAACTTTATTTGGATAAAGCATCCAAGTTTAGATACAGATTATTTGCAAGAAATGGTGAGCTGATTTGCAGAAGTGAAGATGGCTATGCAACCAAAGATAGTTGCAAAAAAGGTATTGCAAGTCTTGCTAAATGGGCATTAAATTCAGAAGTTGTTAAAGCAGAAGACTAATGATATATCAATCAGTTTTAAGTTGAAATAATTAACATTTTATATAATATAAAAAAGCACCTTAAAGTTTTTTAATTTTAACTTTTTGGTACTTTTTTTTATTTACAAATTGTTTTTGTTTAAAATATTTTTATACTTTAATATGCGATTTCTTTAAATATTCGTTGATAAATGGGTTAAGGTCACCATCCATAACAGCAATTACATTGCTTGTTTCGTAATCTGTTCTATGGTCTTTTACCATAGTGTATGGCTGGAAAACATAACTTCTAATTTGACTACCCCATTCAATGCGTTTTAATTCGCCTTTGATTTCGTTTAAGTTTTGCCTATTTTTTTCTTCTTCCAAAGCAATCAATTTGCTGGTAAGAATACGCATTGCAATTTCACGATTTTGCAGTTGACTGCGCTCGTTTTGGCAGTTTACAACAATTCCAGTAGGGATGTGCGTAATGCGGACTGCTGTCTCCACTTTGTTCACATTTTGTCCACCCGCACCGCCACTACGATAAGTGTCAATCTTTAAATCTTCATTTTTTATTTTTACTGCGCTGTCTTGATTGATTGCTGGCACAACCTCAACGGATGCAAAACTAGTGTGTCTACGCTTGTTGCTGTCAAATGGACTGATGCGCACAAGTCTATGCACGCCCATTTCGCCTTTCAATTTGCCATAAGCATAATCGCCTTTAATCCAGATGACAATAGATTTTAGCCCAGCATCGTTGCCTTCCAGTTTATCAACGATAGCAAACTCATACGAATTTTTAGTCGCATACATTTTGTACATTCGTGCCAACATTACCACCCAGTCTTGTGCCTCTGTTCCGCCCGCGCCTGAATGAATGGTAAGGATGGCATCGTTGTTGTCATATTTTTCATCCAAAAGTGTACGCACATTCAGTTCATCAATGCGCTCTTTTAATTCAGCCAGTTCTTTGCACGCTAAATCTAAAAGTTCTACATCCGGCTCGTTTTCTAAATCTTTGACCAAGCCAATAAGCGAAGTCAAATCGTTTTGCGCAGTTTGCACCTCGTTTAACAAATCTTGTAATGACTTGATCTCTTTGTTTGTCTGCATAGCAAAGTCCAGATTGTTCCAAAAAGACAACGACTCACGCTCGCGCATTAGTGCACTGAGTCGCTCTTGCACAGTTGGTAAATTTAGACAAGATTTTGTAAGTTCAAACTTGTCTACTAACAATTTTAGTTCTTCTCCAAGATTTTCTATATCCATATTTTAATTGTATCAAATATCAAAAATATTATCAAATCATTTTGCGATGTTTTTATTAGCCTAATAATATAAATATATGACAAAACAATCAAAATAAAAGCAGTATTTCGCTTTTTCAGTCATTTTGCTTTCGCTGAGCAAAACACAGATTGCAGTTATGAGCGTTGCGTGGGCTTTTCTTGTTTTATTTAATTTTAATTTTAATTTCTTATATTTTGATTTTAAAAAATTTTATAGTTGTTATTAATATCCGTATTTTAATTATTTTATTTAATGTTATATGCAACAAAATTTTTATATCAACTGCTAAAAAATTTCATATTTAACACAAAAAAATTTAAAATAACGTAAAAATTCTTTTATTGTTAAAAAAAAATCTCGCGTGGTGCGAGATGATTTTAGTCACCGCTGAATGGCAACAATGCGATGTTTCTTGCGCGTTTAATAGCAACAGTCAACTCTCTTTGATGACGAGCGCAAGTGCCAGTTTGGCGAGATGGGATGATTTTACCTTTCTCAGTAACAAACTTTTTTAATCTGTTGACATCTTTATAGTCAATAGGTTTTTTATCTTCGCAGAAAGCGCAAACTTTCTTTTTGTTCTTGTTGTGTTGTTTGTAGAATTTCTTTTTATCAACAGCTGTTTTTTCTGCCTTAACTTCTGTTTCTAAAACTTCTTGAACTTCTTCCATTATATTCTCCTTTTAATTCATAATATCCACTCATTAGAATGGAAGTGTTTCGTCATCGATAGGTTGAAGGTCAGATATAGGTGCGTTTGGATTAGCGATTGTTGTGCCACCCTCACCATTATCATTCTTGCTTGATAAGAATTCAACCTCATCTGCAACGATATCAATAGCAAAGCCTTTTGTACCATCGGCTTTTTCATAATTTCTGGTTTGAATTGCGCCAGAGACAGCAATCTTGTTACCTTTCTTTAAGAATTTAGCACAATTATCTGCTGTGCCACGCCACGCGGTTACGTTAAAGAAATCAGCATCTCTGCCACCTTCAGCGTTAGCAAATCTTCTGCTGACCGCAATCGATAAACGGCAAACTGAAATGCCAGTGTTGGTTGTGCTTAGTTCTGGGTCTCTAGTCAAATTACCAATTAAATATACTTTATTCATAATATCTCCTAATTAAAGATTATTTTGCAACAATTATATATCTCATAATGTCGCTAGTGATAGCAAGCAATGAACTTAGTTTGTTAGGGACACTAGCATTGGCAGTGAAATTAACCAATACATAATAGCCTTCACGCATTTTGTTGATGGCATAAGCAAGTTTCTTGTTGCCAACACGTTCTACTGATTCAATCTTGCCACCATCCTTTTCAATCATACCATTAACTTTTGCGATAATAGTTTCTTTATCTTCATCTGATGATTGGCTAGGAATGATATACATTAATTCATAACTATTCATAATTACCTCCTTATGGACTTTTTGACCTATTGCTAGGTAAGGAAACATTCATAATCTCAATCGACTAGATTATGATGCTGATTATAAACTTGCATTTATAACGTGTTAATTATAGCACATTAAAAAAAATAAATCAAGTAGAATTTTTAAAATTATTAATATAGTTTTAATATAAATTACTTATAATATTTCAAAAAGTTTTATTTAAGTTAATTTTTATTACAATTTTTACTAATTGTTAATCTAAATCATTTGTTTTTTGAAAATATTGTTACTTTTTTTATTTAGATGTGCTATAATAAAATTATGGTTAAATCAGGATTTAAAATTCTAGCGATAGAAAGCAGTTGCGATGAAATGAGTTGTGCCATTGTTGTGGATGGCAGAACTGTTTTGTCCAATATCGTGTCTAGCCAGATTGATATACACACTAGATTTGGTGGTGTGGTGCCCGAAGTCGCCAGCAGAAATCATATTACAGCGGTTGATAATGTCGTGAAATTGGCGCTAACTGAAGCGAAATGTAGTTTTGATGATATTGATGCTATTGCGGTCACATATGGCGCAGGACTTGTTGGTTCACTTTTGGTTGGTGTGAGTTACGCTAAGGCGCTTAGTTACGCACTCAATAAACCGCTTATTGCAGTTAATCATATTTATGGTCATATTGCCAGCAATTATTTAACTTATAAAGACTTAGAACCACCTTTTATCTGCCTTGTGGTCAGCGGTGGACATACTGCCATTATTAAAGTGGTGGACTACAATCATCACGAAATAATTGGTTCTACGCTTGATGATGCGGTTGGCGAATGTTTTGACAAAGTGGCACGTGTGCTAGGTTTGGGATACCCGGGTGGGCCAAAAGTTAGCGCACTTGCAGAGCGTGGAAACGCTAATATACAATTTACTAAACCTAATGATAATTTAGGCTATAATTTTAGTTTTAGTGGAAAGAAAACTGCAGTTATAAACTACATTCACAAACTTGAACAAGCTAAATGTGAAATTCCATCAGCAGATATTTGCGCAAGTTTTGAGACTTGGGTTGTGGATGAATTGGTGGACAAGACTATTCGCGCGTGCAAAGAAAGCAGTTTTGATAAAATTGTGCTGGCAGGTGGCGTAAGTGCCAACAAACAGTTACGCCAAGCGTTAACTGACAACGCTAACAAAAATAATATCAAATGCTTTATTCCAGAGTTAGCATATTGCACAGACAACGCGGCAATGATAGGAAGCGCTGGCTATTATGCGTACATCAACGGCATAGGAATTGCAGATATCACGCTTGCGCCAAAACCAAGTTTGAGTTTATGATTTTAATTTATATTTATAAATGCCTAATTAATTTTAATTAAATTATGCAAAACTAAAAGCTAATAAAAATAATGAGAAAACAAACATATTAAAATGTTTTTAAAGGAGTGATTGTGGAACATAAAATGCGTTTAAATCCCGAACCATTTGAAAATATAAAAAATGGTAGTAAAACTATTGAGATGCGTCTTTTTGATGAAAAAAGGCAACAAATTAAACAGGGCGATAGTATTGAATTTACAAATAACAAAACAGATGAGAAATTGGTCGTTCGTGTAATTAATTTGCACCAATTCGCTTCGTTTGATGAGTTGTATAGAAATTTTGACAAAACAAAGTTAGGTTACAAACCAAACGAAACAGCCCATCCAAACGATATGTCGCAATATTATTCAAAAGATGATATTTTAAAATTTGGTGTAATAGGTATTGAAATTAAAAAAATACATTAAATTAGTTGAAAAATTATTTAGAATATAATAATATAAAATTGTTAAAATTATAGATAATAATATTTTTGTACAAAAATATATAGTTTTGTACAAAATTTAAAAACATACCATAATATAGTATTTTAGAGCCTTATTAAGTATAAG